>JACQYJ010000006.1 GCA_016208525.1 Deltaproteobacteria bacterium
GCGTCTGCCTTTTCTGCAAATACATGAATTTTATTGCCTGTAGACTGGTTTGTGACTATGCTGCTCTCCACAAACCAGGCAATGGAGGCATCTATCCTCTTGCCTGTTACCTCATCCGTAACAGTCACGGCGCTGACCTTCCCCCTGTTTGCCGCAAGGAATTTTTTAGAACACTCAATGCAGCAGAACTTCAGGGTCTTCCCTTCAGCCGGTGTGATATCAACCTGGTAAATCGGCTCAATCTTCGTTGCATCCAGTGCGCACCTGTCCCCGCCCGACCTCTTCATAAAAGAGGTTGCCAGCGCGACAAGGAGGAAGATGACGATTACGATTATAGGCCATTTTTTCATAGTGTTTGGCTCCTTTGAATTTTATTCTCTCTCCACTACCCTGTCCTCTTAATCAATCAGTCTCACTTAGCATTTTCGACCATCTTCTTAATAAAGGGTTCTACAAGCGGACTGCTCTTAATTGCATCCAGGACTTTTTTCTTCTCTGTGTCCTCTGTGGTTTGCAGTTTAGGTATAACACATTATCCTAAAAAAAGCATTTGCCACGGCCAAAAGTAGGCGCTTCTAAGTGACTTACACGGACTAAGAGCAAGTAATTAAAAGATTTTTCAAAAAGCATTAGAATCACCTTTTGGGTGAGCTGCTCATTATGTTTAAATGTTTATTTATAAGCTGATCCTGGCGGGAGGAGAGGATTTGAGATAGACTTATTCTGTGCTGCTTGGCTATCGTGTGCAATTTATTCATGGGGTGAGAGATGGCAAAGAAAGAAGAGATATGTCCGGTGTGCAAAAACCCTGTAGAGGAGTGCATCTGCTGTCCTGAGTGCGGCCATGTCTGTCCTCTTGATCAGGGAGAGCCTTACTGCCCCGTCTGTAGTCCGGTGGAACCGGAATAGCGGCGTGAATAAAATATGAAACCACAAAAAGGCAACCAGGAAGCAGATTAAAATAAGAAGAGTCAGTGTAATGTGGAGGAGTTGCTTGAGCACGTTCTAAGAAAACGGCAGGGAGTTAACGCTTAAACATCGAGAGTTGCTTGCCCTCTCTTGTCTTTAATATAAAGCTCTTCCGGTGTACGGATGACATGCCGTATTTATATATAGCGCCCCTGTGCTCTTCCGTTCCGTAACCCTTGTGACTGGAAAAGTTATAATCTGGAAATTTATCGTGGAGGGAGGCCATCATCCTGTCCCTTGCGACCTTCGCGATGATGGAGGCTGCGGCTATGGAGAAGCTCCTGTCGTCCCCTTTAACTATCGTCTCATGAGGGATATCGCTATTAACTGACTGGTTGCCGTCAATGATGACGTAATCCGGCCTGTGGCTTAAAAAAGAAAGGGCCGCTTCCATCGCCTTAAGTGTCGCCCTGAGGATGTTTATCCTGTCAATCTCCTCAGGCCCGACAACACCTATGCCGATAGATACGGCCTTTTGCTCTATCTCTTTAAAGAGGGACTCTCTTCTTGCAGCGGTCAGCTTCTTGGAATCCTTTAAGCCGAAATTTTCTGTTCCGTAAGGAAAGATAACGGCAGCCGCAACCACTGGCCCTGCCAATGCGCCCCTTCCGGCCTCATCCACACCGGCTATAAGGTTGAATCCAGCACTCCAGAGTTTCTTCTCGAAACTGTCCATGCGCCGGCCCCTGATCCCCTGCCACTATGCTCCGGCTTCCCGCCTGATCTCTTTTATCCTTGCCGCCTTGCCTGTAAGGCCTCTGAGGTAGTATGTCCTCGACCTTCTGACCTTTCCTCTTGTCAACACATCTATCTTGTCTATCATAGGCGAATGCGTCGGGAATGTCCTCTCTACACCCACACCATAGGACATCTTCCTCACAGTGAAGGACGAGCGCATAGCTCCACCCGATCTCTTTATGACAACCCCTTCAAAGACCTGGAGCCTTTCCTTCTCCCCCTCGATGACCCTGGCGTGGACCTTAACGGTGTCACCTGCCCTGAACTGCGGGATATCCTCCCTCATCTGCTCCTTTTCAACCAGTTCCATTGCCTGCATATCTCTACCCCCTTCCTTTGATCTCGTTAATTATTTTTTTATCTTCTTCCGAAAGGTCGGCCTTTTCCAGAAGGTCCGGCCTTACCAGAAGCGTCTTCCTTAATGCCTCTCTCCTCCGCCACCGCGATATCTCCGCATGATTGCCTGAGAGAAGAACATCGGGAACCCTCATCCCCTCAAACTCCGGGGGCCTTGTATATTGAGGGTATTCAAGCAGGTCCTTTGAGAAAGATTCTTCTTCGGGTGATTCGGAGCATCCCAGAACGCCGGGGATCAGCCTCGAAACGGCATCCACAATAACCATGGCGGGAAACTCTCCGCCGGTAAGGATATAATCGCCTAACGACATCTCCTCATCAACAAAAGCACCCCTCACCCTTTCGTCAACACCTTCATACCTGCCGCAGATCAGGACCAGATGCTGCTCAATACTCAATCTTTTTGCAGTAGCCTGGTCAAACTCTTTCCCGGACGGAGAAAGTAATATCACCTTTCCTTTTCCGCGTCTTTCTTCTACATCCCTGAGCGCCCTCACTATCGGCTCAGGCTTCATAACCATCCCGTTGCCGCCGCCATACGGGTAGTCATCTGTCATCCGGCGCCTGTCTTCAGCAAAATCACGGATATTTACAAGGTTTATATCAACGAAGCCGGCTTCCCTGGCCCTTTTTAGGATGCTGTGTTCAAAGGGCGAGGCAAACATCTCCGGGAATATTGTGAGGATGTCAAACCTCATTCCTCCCCCAGAAGCCCCTTCATAGGGCTTATGACCATCCTGCCGAGTGAGACATCAATCAGCTTAACAACCTGCCCTATGGCAGGGATAAGGTATTCCTTCGATCCATCCCTTACCACATACACGTCATTGCTTCCAGTCTGTAGTATCTCCGCAACCTTGCCAAGCAAGCGGCCTTCCTCTGTAAGGACATCAAGGCCTATTATCTGGAACCAGTAGTATTCCCCGTCAGGCAGCTTTTCAAGGGTGGACATCTCTGTAAATACCCGACTGCCAACCAGCCCCTCCGCCCTGCTCATGGTATCTACCCCTTCAAGTCCAAGGAGCACAGCCCCTTTGTGAAGCTGGGAGGACAACAGCTTATAGTAAGCAGCGGGCTCCTTGCCTTTTTCCAGATAAACACCAATGGCCGCAGAAAAGACATCAGGGTCTGCCAGAGGCCGTACCTTTAACTTTCCCTTTATCCCCTGAGGACGGACAACTTTACCGACAAGGACAAACTTATTATCCACTCTTCCCAATACCATAAGCCTGATTACTTAGCAACCATGCTGCGCTTTATTATCTGACCGGCAGTCTCGCTCGGCTGGGCGCCCCTGTCAAGCTACATCTTTACCTTATCACCATCAAGCTTGATAGCCGCAGGGTTCTTCTCTTGACCAGCTGGTTCACATCCTGGACGCTTGTTCCGCTCCCCCTGGCGATCCTGATCCTTCTGTTTCCGTTTAGTATGGCAGGTTCCCGCCTCTCTGCCCTGGTCATAGAATTTATTATAGCCTCTATCCTGTTTAAGTCCTTCTCGTTTGGGGCCATCTCCTTGATATTCTTCAGCTTTCCAAGACCGGGTATCATCCCGAGGATATCCCCGAAGGAGCCCATCTTTTTCATCTGCTGGAGCTGGTCCTTGAAGTCGTCAAGGGTGAATGAATCCTTCTTTAACTTATTCCCGATCTCCTCGGCCTTCTTCTGGTCAAAGGCATCCGAGGCCTTCTCTATAAAGGTAAGGACGTCCCCCATCCCAAGGATCCTGGACGCCATCCTGTCGGGGTGAAACTGCTCGAAGGCATCGAGTTTTTCGCCGACACCGATGAATTTAATCGGTTTTCCGGTTACTGCCTTTACAGAGAGGGCAACACCGCCCCTCGCATCACCGTCAAGCTTTGTAAGGATAACGCCGGAAAGGTTCAGCCTCTCGTCAAAGACCTTGGCGACATTAACGGCATCCTGACCTATCATTGCATCAGCAACAAAGAGAATCTCTGTAGGCGAGATAGCTGCTTTTGTTGCAGAGAGCTCCTGCATCAGCTCCTCATCTATATGGAGCCGGCCTGCTGTGTCCAATATGATGTAATCGTACCCGCCCCTGTCGGCGGCCCGAAACGCCTCCCTGCATATAGTCAAGGGGTCGTCTCCCGCATTTGAATCATAAACATCAATGCCCAACTGCTCTCCAAGCCTTTTCAGCTGTAGGATAGCGGCAGGTCTGTATACGTCCGCAGGGACAAGATAGGGCCTTTTCCCTTTTGACTTCAGATGCCTGGCAAGCTTACCTGCTGTAGTCGTCTTGCCGGAACCCTGAAGACCCACGAGCATTATAGCGATAGGGGGCCTTGCCGCCGTATCCATGGGAGAGACAACCCCTCCCATAAGCGATGCCAGCTCATCCCTGACTATCTTTATCATCTGCTGTCCAGGGGTGAGGCTCTGCATGACCTCGCTTCCCATGGCCTTTGCTTTAACGGAATCTATGAAATCCCTGGCGACCTTGAAGTTGACGTCAGCCTCAAGGAGGGCCATCCTTACCTCTTTCAGCGCCTCCTCAATATTGGCCTCAGAAAGGGTCCCGTGCCCCCGGAGCTTCTTAAATACTGTATTCAGTTTTTCAGAAAGATTATCAAACATAAATACCCTGCCAAAAATAAAAAAGGATAAGTATATGGAATGATTGAATGGAAGTCAAGGAAAAACTCGGCGTCTTCATCATATTTCTTGTGTGGCCTGAAATGTCATAGATGGTAAGTTGTATAAGTGTTAAAACAACAAATTCATAGGTACTGAGCCTCTTGCAAAAGTCCCCTTTTGTGTCATTCCGAACGAAGTTGTAGAGACGTGAGACGTGAGACGTAGGGGCGGGGTATCCCCGCCCATTAACTCCCGCTGGTCGAAATGACAAAACTGCGTTTATTTGAGTTTTGCAAGAGGCTCACAAGGTTGTTCTTTTGGCATTAAAGGGTTTCCTCAGCGTGCTCTGTGGTTAGATTTTGACAATACGGACAAGGGAATAGGGAGGTTTGGTATGGTTGTCCCCCGATTCACCGCGATTCAGCCATGCTTGACATTTTTATCGAAGAGTAGTAAAAAATCAATGTGATTAATGCTTCCATCCTGTTTTTAGAGAGGTAAATAATGACACTGGCCGCAGGAATATCAAAGACCATAATGGAAATCACGGGTGAGCCGAGGATTGAACTTGCCGTTGTCACTCTCCTTGAGGATGCCGTTGAACATAGGATTGAAAAGATAGAGGCTGCTATAAAGGTTTACGAAAAGAAGTACGGCACTGGGTTTGAGGACTTTAAGAGAAGATTTGAAAAGGGTGAAATCCCTGACTCCTATACTTACAATAAAGAAACTGACTTCTTTGAATGGGAAGGTCTTGTGAGCCGCATCAGGAGATACAGATCAATCCTTGAGACCTTTTCAAAATGACGGCGTTTGAGTTTTCAAAGGATATAATCGAGACTTGTTCAAGATATGATTTTATAAAGGGAATAGACATCCTTCTTCTCGATGAGCCTGCATTAAAGGTCAGGGCGGTATTGAACGAGTCTATTTTTATAGACGTATTTTATAACGCTGAAACTTGCAAGTATTCCTTTGCCCTGATAAGAGACAACAAAAGGATATTTGGGGCCGACAACCTACGGGGATGGCATATACACCCTTTTGAAAACCCCGATGAGCATATAGACTCAGACCCGGTGTCTTTGGAGAACTTTCTGAACATGATTAGAGCCAACATGGAAAAAGGGATTTTTTCTGTCAGAGGTGATTAACCCTCGCCCTCATCGCACCACCGCCCTTAATTAATGAGAACCCGTCCCCAATTGTTACCCTGACGAATTGCAATGGCATGATGAACTTCATCGAAGAGTGACAGAGGTATTAGGTTGCAACCTCCTAAGCCTGTAAAATACATCTTTTACCTGTAACTCCGTTTCCCGGATGCTCCCACTGTTATCAATGACAAAATCAGCATACGTTGCTTTTTCAGATAAAGGCATCTGGGCGGAAGTGCGTCTGACAGACTCTTCCTTTGAAAATCCGTCTCTCTCAATGAGTCTCTTTATCTGAGTGTCATTGTCAACTGAGACGACTACGATCTTGTCGCACTGCTTATAATGACCGCTCTCTATCAGCAGCGGGACGCTAAGTATGACTATCGCATCAGGTTCCCTATCTTTTATCTCCTCAATCGCCTTGATCTCCTCCTCCAACACCCTCGGATGGACTATTGCATTAAGCCTTTCCCTTTCTGCTACGCTTCCAAAGACTATCTCACCAAGGGCCTGGCGGTCTATCTCTCTATTCTTAAGGAGTATCCCTTTCCCGAAGTGGGCCACGATTTCAAACCATGCCTGTTTGTCAGGTCTGACAAGCGCTCTGGCAAGCTTGTCTGCATCGATCAGGACAGCGCCCAATTCCACGAACATCTTCGCAACTGTGCTCTTTCCGCTGGCATAACCACCTGTAAGGCCGACTATCAGCATTTTTAAACTCCGAGAGAGATAAAGCTCAACTGCCTTCCTGTCTTTCCCATCTCTTTCCTGTGTGAGAAGAAGAGGTCTGTCCTGCATGAGGTGCATATATTTGAGAGATCAATATCTGTCACGCCTGACTCCTGCAACTGCAACAGGTTTGCCTTTGGGAGGTCTACGTGCCATTTATTGCCGTGCTGAACAGCAACACCTTCTCTATGACCGACGGCAGAAACGACCTCTTCCCCGACCTCATAGCAGCATGGGCCTATTGCAGGCCCTATAGCCGTCACAATATCCTGAGGCCGGCTTTCAAACCGCTCCATCATTATCTCTACAGCCTTTGCCGATATCTTTGATGCTGTTCCTTTCCAGCCTGCATGGACGGCAGCGACAACCTTCCTCTTCCTGTCAAACAGCAGGACGGGCACACAGTCTGCCGTCAGTATCCCTATGGCTATACCTTTAATATCTGTTATTATACCGTCTGCCGCCTGGCTCTTTATCTCCTCAACTCCGGCATCAACACTGTTTAATACAACAATCCGGTCGCTGTGTACCTGGCTTACTGTAAATATCTTTTCCTCATCTACTCCAAAGGCCGCTGCTACTCGCCTTTTATTTTCAGCCAGTTTTTCAACACTGTCCTCTTCCCGTCGTCCCAGGTTCAGGGATGAGAGGTGGCAGGGACTAACCCCCCCGGTCCTTCCAAGAAAGGCGTGGACAAGGCCGGGAACTGCTTCAAGCCTCGGGGATGAATAGTATGTAATTCCTTGTATTGTTTTCAGCATCCTAAATCCATTATCCACAGATTACGCAGATTACGCAGATTATAAATGAAACATTCATTGGCATTAAGCGATTTTCAGGTGAAAATAAGTGCGCTTTCTGCCTTTATCTGTGTAATCTGTGAAATCTGTGGACAGTTATGGTTCAAGAGTATCCAGCACGACCTGAAAGTCCTCCGGGATAGGGGCTGTAAACTCCATATATTTGTTGGTTTCAGGGTGTATGAATCCAAGAATGGTTGCATGCAGCGCCTGCCTGCCCAATTTCTTAATGACCCTCCTTATCTTCGGCTCCTTGACCCCGCTGATTCGTTCCTTTCCGCCGTAAACCTGGTCTCCGACAACAGGATGGTTTATGCTGGAGAGGTGGACCCTGATCTGATGAGTCCTCCCTGTCTCCAGCGTCAGTTCTACAAGTGTGAACTGGTCGTATCTGCACAAAACCTTGAAGTGGGTGACTGCCGTCTTCCCCCTCTTCGTCTTAACAGACATCATATTCCTCTGGGTCAGATGCCTGCCTATCTCAGCCTCGATCTTTCCCTTGTCCCCTTTTATGACCCCATGGACAAGGGCTGTATATTTCCTCTTTATGGAATGTTTCTTGAACTGGGCGCTTAGAGACTGATGGGCCCTGTCGCTCTTTGCTGCAATAAGCACTCCTGTCGTGTCTTTGTCAAGTCTGTGGACTATGCCGGGCCTGAGCTTACCGCCAATCCCGGAGAGGTCTCTGCAGTGATAAAGGAGGGCATTTACCAGCGTACCGGTATAGTTTCCCGCCGCAGGGTGTACAACCAGCCTGGCCGGCTTGTTTATCACAACCACTTCGCTGTCTTCGTACAGGATTTCGAGGGGAATAGGCTCAGGAAGGGCCTCTATGGCCTCGGGTTCAGGTATGCTTATCTCAATGGCTTCTGCCTCCCTGATCTTATGGCTCGCCTTGGCCTGTTTTTCATTAACCTTTACGAGGCCTTCTTCTATCAGCCTCTGTATCTGGGAGCGGGTAAGGGAAGAGTGTTTCAAGGTAAGGAAGAGGTCAAGCCTCTGTCCTGCATCTTCTGGTAATACTGTATATTGGGTTTTATTCATAATGTCGTCTTATTAACAGCATCCTCATACTCCTCAGGGGTGTTGATATTTACAAAGGGTGAGGGCCCGGAGATATAAGGCGCAAGCTCATCTTCCGTTACCTCTTTTACACTGACTTCAGGGTAAAAGCCTATGATCCTCAAATCTTCCTTATTTATCATCTCCTCTATCTTATTAATGCATTTTTTTGAATAAACGGCATGAAGAGGTTCATGGCCGTCTTTCAGGCGCGGGACAACCACATCGTACCCATCCTTTAGACTTATAAGAAACTCGATCAGTTCTCTCCTGAGAAAGGGCATGTCGCATGATGCGATGAAAGAGTAATCATGTGAAGAGTGGAAGAGGCCTGTGTATATGCCGCCCAGAGAGCCTTTGCCGGGAAAGATATCGGCAACTGTCTTAATCCCCGGATTTGCATACTCTTCAGGGGTATTGGTAACAAGGATTACCTCTGGAAATATTGACTTAAAGAGGTCAACAGTGTGCTCTATTATCCTCCTGCCGCCGAAGTCAAGGAGCGCTTTGTTGCGACCCATCCGGCTGCTCTTTCCGCCGGCAAGGATTATCCCGGTAACGGCTTCGCAAAAAGTCCATCTGCTGCGTTGCGCTGCATCTTCCGTCATTCCGGCATAGCTACCAGTATGCTTCATTCCTCCAGATTTGCGCGCCTTGTATATGGAGCTTTTTTCTAAGCCTTCATTATTTCTTCTTCCCATTTTTCCTGGTCTTGATCTTTATGACAATGTCCTCCGCCTTCTGGCACCCCTTGAGGGCGGATAGAGAACCTAATATGGAGTTGGTCAGGAATAATTCAATGAAAGGCTTGAGAGGGACAGGTTTCCCGTTTACCATAAGCGATATCCTGTCAGGCCTGTAGCCTTTTACAACCTTTTCCTCTATTATGTCTGCCAGACCTTTAGCATCGTTTATGTCTACCCTTGGAACCTTTATCTCTACCGGATAGTCAGATGCCACTGCTATCAGATTCTCATCCCCGGCGCATATAAGCTCCCTGTTCCGGGCCTTCCTTGTGACCTCCACCTTGGGGTAGGCCTCTCTCTTGTACCCTTCAGAGATGATTAAATCCACATCCTGAATATACGTTGCCCTTATCTCCTCGAGGGTCATGTCTTTGTCTGTATCGCTGATCACCGCGATCTTTTCAGGGGACGAGATGATGGTTGTCACGGCTCCGGCCTTCTTGTGCCTCCATGAGTCCTTGCCTTCCCTGTCCACATCAAACCCGTGGACATCATGCTTTATTGTGGCTACCCTGTAACCCTTCTTAGTAATCTCAGGGATGAGCTTTTCAAGAAGAGTCGTCTTGCCGCTGTCGGATATGCCGACTATTGAAACAATGGGTATCATGGGTGGTGAGTATAGCAGAAAGGCAGGCTGGAGACAATTAATTCCTGTCAGAAATCTATTTTTACCTAAATACGGCAGTTGCCACGGATAAACACGGACAAAACCTTATCAAATAAACATTTCACCTAAATTCTGCAATCGAACCACAGAGCACACTAAGGAAACCCTTTAATGCCAGAAGAAAAACCTTGTGAGCCTCTTGCAAAAGTCCTTAACCACAGAGGACACCGAGAAAAGATGAGAGGCACAGAGGACAAAATTATAATATTTAGAAAAACCTCTGTGTTTCTCTGATTAATCTCTGTGAACACTGTGGTTCAAATAGTTTTGCAATTGCCTCTTGATTTATATCTTTTCTCCATGCACTCAAAAGGTGAGTTATAAAAGCCCAGTAATTTTTAAAATCAACATCATGAGAACACAGAGAAGAACAGGGTTTTAAAAGGTTTTTATACTCAAAAAATTTCTCTGTGGTCTCTGTGGTTTGCAGTTTTTAAGTGGAAAAATTTTTCAAAGTCCTTGTTATTGACTCAGTCTGAACATTCGGTATAATACCGGGACTTACAGTTGGAGCGTTTTTTACAATGGCAAAGACAAACACAATATTTTCATGCCAGTCCTGCGGATACCAGGCGCCAAAGTGGCTCGGAAGATGTCCTGACTGCGGTTCATGGAACTCTTTTGTTGAAGAGGTGTTTCAAAAGGAGCGTTCAATTAAGAAGGGGCTGGAGCTTTTAAAACCCCAGCCTCCGGTCCCCATCTGCGACATAGAGGTTACAGATGAACACAGGGTTCAGGTCGGGATAGCAGAGTTCGACAGGGTACTGGGCGGAGGGATTGCGAAGGGCTCCCTTATATTGATAGGGGGAGACCCAGGCATAGGCAAATCTACCCTTCTGCTTCAGGCCATGGAAATGGTTGCATCACGTGGCCATACAGTGCTTTATGTGTCAGGTGAGGAGTCTGCGAGGCAGACCAGGATGAGGGCAGAGAGGCTTGGGGTGGCTTCAAAGAGCCTTTATGTCGCTGCAGAGACGTCACTTGAGACCATACTGGAGGAGGTCAAGAAGCTGAGGCCGACACTCCTTGTTATAGACTCGATCCAGACCATATTTACGACCGAGATAGACTCTGCTCCAGGAAGCATAAGCCAGGTAAGGGAGTGCGCAGGACGCCTCATGCAACTCTCCAAGGGAACAGGTGTATCAACCTTCCTCATAGGCCATGTCACAAAGGAGGGGGCAATCGCAGGCCCGAGACTCCTCGAGCATATAGTTGACACTGTCATATATTTCGAGGGGGAGAGGGGGCACGCATATCGTATACTCAGGGCCGTAAAGAACAGGTACGGCTCAACAAACGAGATAGGCGTGTTCGAGATGACAGATTCCGGGCTTAAAGAGGTCTCCAATCCATCCGAGATATTCCTGGCAGAGAGGCCGTTGAACGCCTCCGGGTCCACAGTCGTGACCTCATTAGAGGGAACGAGGCCAATCCTCGTGGAGCTCCAGGCCCTTGTGTCGCTCACTAATTTTGCAGTCCCGCGCAGGACAACCATAGGGGTTGACCATAACAGGGTCTCCCTTCTTGTCGCAGTCCTTGAAAAGAAGGTGGGACTGAACCTGATAGGTCAGGACATCTTCGTAAATGTTGCAGGCGGCGTTAAAATAGACGAGCCTGCCGTCGACCTCGGCATAATAACAGCAGTCGCATCATCCTTCCTCGACAAGCCGGTAGACCCGAAGACCGTGATAATCGGCGAGATAGGACTGACCGGGGAGATCAGGGGAGTGGCCCAGGCTGAACTTAGAGTCGGGGAGGCCGCAAAACTTGGGTTTACAAGGTGTATCGTTCCTTCAGGGAACAAACTATCTCAACGGATTGACGGGATAGAGATCGTGCCTGTCGGGACTGTGCGGGAGGCGATGGAAGTAATGTTTTGAACTATGTTGATTCATTTGTGAAAAGTAAAAATTGATAAAATCTTAAAAACTCTTATTCCCACCGCGGAGGCGTAGAGGCACGGAGAAAAGAATCTATAATTTCAAGATGTTTTACTCAGCGTCTCCGCGACTCTGCGGTTAATTTTTAGTTTCTACGAATGAATCAACTTTTTTCTTTTTCAGGTAATAGATATTCCCCTTGTTTTTCATAAACCCGGCCCTGAAGGCAGCCTCGTCACCTTCTGCAAAGTATATATCACCCCTTCCAGGTCCTTTAATCGCCCCGCCGGAATCCTGGTCAAAGACGAGGGCTGAAAAGGGCATTGTCTTGATGTTCCCGTCTTCTCTCTTACTATCAGTGCTCCAGTCCTGCATCTCGACTATCCCGGAACCCTGGATATGGAGGAAGAAAAGGGCGACCTTGTCGTCAACGTACAGGAGAGGGGTCTGTTCAAACCCGAGTTTGTTTTCTATCTCTTCACGTCTGTAATACGGGACCAGCTCTCTTCCCCTGACAACCCCCTTGACCTTTCCTGATTTATTGAAATTTTCGAGATCAACAAAGATCAGGTCTTCAGGGACACCGTAGACAGGGTATTGGTAGCGTTCGTCCTTTTCTCTGGAACCATGAAGCAGAGGTGTATAGTAACCGGTAAACAGGACGGAACCGGCCTCTCCCCCCCGATAAAAATCAAAATTCTCCTGCACGAATCTGCCAAAGTCAGGACTGTCTATACCGGACAGCATGGTCCTTGTAGTGTCAGCCATCTCTTCATAATAGGCCCTCTTCTCTGTTGTAAGACTGTTGACAGCCAGCAGCTTGTCAAGGACATCTAACTGTCTGAGGCATGCCTGCCTAAGCCCTTCCTTGTCAAAGTTGTCATGGAAGTCTATGGATTTGGTTAGTTTCAGCTCCGGGTAATTAGAATGGCCAACTACGAGCCTCTGTGCGCAGGCAGGGAGGAAGAAGAAAGACAAAACAATTATTAATGTTTTGATTGACTGCTGATTTCCGAGGATTGATTTCATTTGTAATTCTTTACCATATCTTTCAGTTCTTTTTCCAACTCTTTTCGTAGCTTTTCAGGTTCAAGTACTTCCGCGTCTGCACCAAATGATAGTACCCATCTCTTAACATCCCACCAACCGGAGGTCTTTACCTCAAGGATTATCGAGCCGTCGGGCTGGTCTGTTATCTTCTGGTCTTTGGCCCACTTGCGCTCTTTTATGTACCTCGCCTGGTCTGCTGAAAACCATATCTTTGCTTCAACTGGATCATCATGAACTATATCAAAGGCGGACTCCAAGACCTCTTCCGGGTCGAAGTCTCCTGGATACTCAAAAGTCTTATTCAAAGTAGCCAGTTCCTTTATCCTTTCCACAGCCAGAGTCCTTCTCTGGTCGCTCCCCTCCTTGCCTATGTACAGATAAAGTCCACCGTCGTTCTCAAAAAAGTTCAGGGGCCACATCTCGAACTCCTTGATTTTATCGTCATAGAAGGAGTGGTATTTTATCCAGCAGACCCTGTTCTTCAGCATTGCATCTGCAAGGGTCTCAATGATCTCTTCCTTCCCTGAATAATCCTTGGCAAACTTCGACGAAGAGGTAAAGAGGGTCTTGATCTTTTTCAGGTTGTCGTAAAGGCCGTTAGGGACAAACATCTCCATCTTTCCAAAGGCGGTGTTAAGGGCTGTTTCTATTTCCGTCCCTTTGTACATCCTGCCCTCGCTCCTCAAGAGATAAAGGGCTATTATCTCAGGAAGAGAAAGGTCAATGTCGGGTATCTTCATGTTCGGGAGCTTTTTCAGATAGCTCTCGTCGAGCCTCCACCTCTTCCTTTTTTCAAAGGGGATTTCATTCTGGTACAGGGGGAAACCAAGCTCCTCAACGATGGCGATCTCGCGGTAGACAGATCTTCTGTCAATACCAAGCTCCTCGGAGAGTTCTTCAATAGTCGTTCCATCCGGTTTGCTCAGAAGTTCGATTGTCTTGAGAAATTTTATGAGGATGCTACCGCGCATTATTTCGTCTTTTCGAGATTGATGATCTTTGTTTTCCTGCTGCTGTAGAGTTCAAAATGGGCATCTGTCGTGTAGATTTCCGTGGAACCGGCTTCAAGAAGGCTGCTTAGAATAAGAGAGTCCAACCCTGGAATTTTAAGATCATGAGAGAGATGCCCTGCCTTCAGGGCTATTTCAGGAGAGATTGACACCAATGTCGTGGCGATCTTTATATCTTCAATGATCTTGGGCCACTTATTAAAGTGTCCCTGCAAAAGTTTCTTCTGTAATTCATATAGAACAATAGTGGACGTCACAATCTCTTGTTCCTTCCAAACCTTTATCGCCAGGGGATGCTCATCCTCAAGGGCAAAGAAGAAACCCGTATCAACCCCTGTCAGCATCAGCTCCGGTCCTTTCTTTATGAAGCTCCTCCCATTTTTTAAGACCGCCTAACGGCCTTGACTTGGAGAGTGTGCTCAATACACGTTCCTTAGCCGCCCTTTTCTCATCGTGAGAAAGATATTGCTCCACCGCCTCACGTATAATCCTGGATACAGGTGTATGCGAGGCCTTTGACTTGGCCTTGATGGTATCCAAGGCGCTTTGATCCAGATAAAAACTTACTCCAGGCATTTTTTTATCCTCCATTACATTTATATGGTGGAATCGTATCATAGTAGTTTTTTTTATGCAATTGCCATTGTCTGGATACAGCAATTCTCGGTGAACATGCTCTAAGGTGGCGCCAA
>JACQYJ010000007.1 GCA_016208525.1 Deltaproteobacteria bacterium
AAGGTTTTTATACTCAAAATTTATCTCTGTGGTCTCTGTGGTTTGCAGTTTTTAAGTAAAATATATGTTTGAAAGCAACTTGGTATAAACATAATATGAGTGGGGTGAGTCTCTGTCAATGCAAAAATACTCCTATGGCGCCTGAATCTTCTATCCGGCCACTAAGGGCGCACGCATACCCCCCTAATCCCGCACTTCCGGCATTTGCTTTCATCCCTTTTTGCAGGGCATTCGTTTAGAATCCCAAGTCTTGATAAAGCAAAGTCGTATTTAACAGGATCCTTCGGGTCAAGTATCTTTAATGATTCAGTCACCTCCTTTGCCATCTTCCAGTCCACACTTTTTCTTTTGCTGAGTCCGAGATACCTGGAGAGCCTTGCCACATGTGTGTCTATCGGCATTATAAGCTTTGAAGCCGGAATCTCATTCCAAAGGCCGAAGTCTATGCTGTCTTTCCTCACCATCCAGCGGAGATACATATTAAGCCTCTTGCACCCACCTTTCCCCGGAGCAGGGAAAAGGTGCCTGAAGCCGTCGGAGAGTCTTCCGTCAGTGAATGCCTCGATGCAATCCATTTCGAGTACCCTGTCAACAAATGAAGAGAGGGCCCTTTCTATATCTGGGTCGTCAGACATGTATCCTTTCAGGAAAAAGCCCTTTATAGAGCCGCTGTCTATTATAATCAGCCGGATTACAGATAGGAGGTGGACTATGTCGGCGCCTCTGTTGAAGCGATATACAAAGGAATTAAACCTCTTTTCTCTGGCCGGGTCAAAGGTACTGATATATGCAGAGGGCGACTTCCCCATTACCCCAAGGATAAAGGCTATCTTAGGTTTAAAGAGGTCAACCTTTCCATACGCCAGGGCAGAGGAGATAAGGCCTGCTATTTCAATGTCCAAAGGGTCTTTGTATTGATGAGGAAAATAGACGGGGTCTGTTTCGAGAAAGGACAGTGAATATTTTTTGTAGAGGTCGTCAAGGAGAGGCTTTAATCCGGCCCTGTTGTTTTCGTGAGTAGACATTTTTACAACATACCACACACCTCTATACGTCATCAACTGCATGGGCCCAGGCATAATACCAGGTAAGCTTTTGATGTCGGCTTAAAATATATGTTTGAAAGCAACTTGGTATAAAAAAGGGGTTGAAATTTCCGCTCTAAAGATTTAAACTCCTTCCATCCATGCCAACAAACTCGATCCACGTTAACGTTCCTTACCCGCTATTGAAAGACAGGACAGGTTCCCTTATAAAATTACGTTTGAATCCGGAGATATACCTGAGCAGCAATGTCCTTGATAGCATAAAAAAAGAGGATTTCTCGGAAGCTTGTGACAACCTGAAAAGCGCTGGCCTCTCAATCACGTTTCATGCCCCTTATCTCGATATGAGCCCTGGAAGCCCGGATCTTAAAATAAGGGCAGTTGTCGTTGAGAGGATGAACCAGGTCATGGAACTGGCTGAAACAGCAGGGCCAAAGGCGATAGTGGTTCACGGCGGTTATGACAAATGGCGGTTTGACGGGAATATGGAGATGTGGCTTAAAAACTCCCTTGAAGTATGGCCCTCCGTTGTCGGGCGGGCAGGCAGGATAGGGACAAGGCTTGCGATGGAAAATGTATTCGACGACACCCCTGAACCTATAACAATGCTTCTGAATGCAATAGACTCACCTCACTTCGGCCACTGCTTTGATGTTGGGCATTTCAGGCTCTTTTCCAAAGTTACCATGGAGGAGTGGTTCAGGCAACTGGGAAAAAGGGTGATAGAGGTTCATATCCATGACAACAACGGCGGAAGGGACGAGCACCTGCCGCCTGGAGAAGGGGACATAGATTTCACAAGGTTCTTTTCACTCATCAGAAATAGCTCAAGCGACGTCATCTACACCATAGAGCCGCATAATGAGGAGCATTTGCGTAAGAGCCTTGAGGTATTGCCGAGGTACCTTGGCCTCTCTCCTATCAGCTAACTACACATTAACTACATACTAATAAGTTCATTGGTAAGAAGACATAAATTACGCAAAATCTCCCCTGACCCCTCTTTGCCAAAGAGGGGGAAATTAGCTCCCCTTTTGGAAAAGGGGGAATCACAAGGGACTCTATTCCTCCCTGGATAAGGAGTTTCTTGATCGCTACGCGACCAAAAAGGGCGAATCCGACTTCTTCATGGTCAAACCGTCGGAATCTCTGAAAACCGTTACCTTAAACGAGTTCTGTAAGAAAATATTGATTAGTTCCATTACACATGATATGCTCTCGCCACAAAAAACTCAGGAGGATTCAAAATGAAAACCATTTCAATCGTCGCAGCAACGCTCTTGGCCGTCGTTACTTTCGGAGGCCTGGACAGGATTGAGGCTGCTGAAAAGGGCAAGACCGCTTCCGCAAAAACAGTGGTATACAAGGTGGAAGAACTGTATGCCAAGAAGGAGAAGCTAAACGGCAAGAAAGTGAGTGTCAAGGGGAAGGTAGTAAAGTTCAATCCCGGAATTATGGGCAAGAACTGGATTCACCTGCAGGACGGAAGCGGTAAACAGGGAACCAACGATATAACTGTTACTACCGATCAAAATACTGCAATTGGAGAGAACATTGCTGTAACAGGTACCCTGGCTACCAACCAGGACTTCGGCGGTGGATACAAGTACGAGATTGTTATTGAAGAGGCCACTGTCAAGGCTGAGAAGTAATAGATAATATGGATTCAAAAGATGAGCCCATAAAGCGATGCTTTATGGGCTTTTTCTTTTCAGCGCTATTTATCATCCACTACCTGGGTGTCTGCAAAGATGTCACCGATCCTTATGCCGCCGTCGTCTGTATAGATAAGGTAAGATTCAAAGAGTAACACAACCAGCCCAACTGTAAAGAACAGTATCAAGCCGAGGAATGGAATAAAAAAAACGGTTGCACGGCATCCCCGTTTTCAGGTTGATCACCTTCAGTCCTATAAGCTTCTTTCCAAGGCTCCTGCCGTCAAAGAAGCCGTCTGCAATGAGGGCGTATGTCAGAGCTGCCATAGACCCGACAGGAGCCTTTATGGCCGTGCCTAAAGCCCCTATTATCAGGAAATCTATGAATTTGGCCAGGAAACGGTTCAGGAGATCGGCCTTGCTAAACTCCTTTTCTTCCGCTTCGGCGGTCGTTGTTCCTGTTGCTTCGACACTTTCGATGATTTCTTCGGTCACGGCGAACTCCAAAAAAGGGCGAATGGGCATCCTGGAAAGCCCTTTTTCCATACATTCAGGTGTAATTTAGTATCCATTCATTACCTTCAACCCCAGTTTGCTGGAAAGATATTAACAGGTTGAAAGGTGGTTGACAAGTGGATTTGATGAGGATTTTACGGAACACGTTTATTCATTACAAGAAGCTAAGCTATGCAGGGCTGAGCCAGCCAATTTGTAGCTTCATCAATCTTTTGGTGGGCGTAGCCCACCCTACGGGGCTGTCTGATATGTTTGCGGAAGCTACCAACCGGGATGTTCGTCATTCCGGCAGTCTTTAAGCCGGAATCCAGAGGGTTTATTTCACAATATCAAATTAACAAAGTCTGACCCCTTGTGTTCCTCCAGGCGTTGATGTACTTACCCCAGCATCCTCGCCGCTTCCTTGGCAAAATAGGTAAGGATCATGTCAGCCCCTGCCCTCTTTATCGAAAGGAGGGTTTCCATCATAACCCGGTCGCCGTCTATCCAGCCGAGCTTTGCGCCTGCCTTTATCATGGAATACTCCCCGCTTACGTTGTAGGCTGCAATAGGGTAATCATACTCCTGTTTCAACATGTAGATAATATCAAGATATGCAAGGGCAGGTTTCACCATGATTATATCAGCCCCTTCCTCTATGTCCAGATTAGCTTCCCGCAGGCCCTCCCTTGAATTCGCAGGGTCCATCTGATAGCTTCTCCTGTCTCCGAACCTTGGAGCGGAATCGCATGCCTCTCTAAATGGCCCGTAGTATCCAGAGGCATATTTGACCGAATAGGCCATGATTGGGGTATTTTGAAAGCAGTCGTCATCAAGGGTTTCCCTGATGGCCCTCACCCTGCCGTCCATCATGTCGGATGGAGCTACCATATCCGCCCCGGCATGGGCGTGGGTCAGCGCCATCTTTGCAAGAAGCTCAAGAGTAGGGTCATTGAGGATCTCATCACCTTTAACAAGGCCGCAGTGGCCGTGGGTGGTAAACTCATCTATGCAGACATCCGTGATGACAAGTATATCCTTGACCTCTTTCTTCACTGCCCTTATCGCCCTCTGGACAATGCCGTCCGGATTACAGGCCTCCGAACCGACATCGTCCTTCTTCTTATCATCAGGGATGCCGAAGAGGATGACCCCGGGGATACCGAGGGACTTGGCCTCTGCAACCTCCCTGACAAGGTTATCTATGGATAGCCTGTAGTTCCCCGGCATCGATGATATCTCGCTCTTTACACCTTCCCCTTCTGTAACAAACAGAGGGTATATAAGGTTATCCACCGAAAGCCTGGTCTCCCTTACCATCCTCCTTACGTTCTCATTCATCCTCATCCGCCTCGGGCGGTATTCCGGGAAAAACATTTCAACCTCCAGTTTAAAATCCCCCTTCATCCCCCTTTGCCAAAGGGGGAGATTATAAAATGTTCCCCTCTTTGAAAAAGAGGGGTCAGGGGAGATTTAATGTTTTAATGTGTCGTCCTGCTTATTACCTCTGTCTGAGGCCTTGCCACCTGTATCTCTCCGTGGACCCTCTCGTAGTTTATTATGTTTTCCTGAAGGGCCATCAGGAACTGCTTGGCGTGCTGAGGGGATGTTATAATCCTTGCCCTTACAGGCGCAGAGTCCTTCCCAGGGACAGCCATGGCAAAGTCAAACATGAACTCGTTTGGAGAATGAACAACTGCGGCAAGGTTAGAGTAAACTCCCCCTTCTATCTCCGGCTTTATCTCGAACGTTATCCCTACAGGTTTTTCCGCCATATTACCTCCAAGTGATTCACAAAATTTTCACCGCAAAGACGCAGAGGTCGCAACGAAAAGCTAAATACTACCTAAAACTGCAAACCACAGAGGGCACAGAGATAAATTTTGAGTATAAGAACCTTTTAAAACCCTTTACTTCTCTGTGTTCTCATGCTTTAGATTTAAAAATTACCGGGCTTTTAAAAGTCACCTTTTGAGTGCACAGAGAAAAGATTTAAAACCGGTTTTTCTTCTGGTATTAAAGGGTTTCCTCCGTGTGCTC
Source organism: Deltaproteobacteria bacterium (assembly GCA_016208525.1). Taxonomy (GTDB): domain Bacteria; phylum Desulfobacterota; class JAENJC01; order JAENJC01; family JAENJC01; genus JAENJC01. The sequence continues at coordinate 5,237 of JACQYJ010000007.1, forward strand.
TGTGGTTCGATTGCAGGATTCAGGTACTAATGAATTAAAGCCATGGCCTTGTATTTATCATTGGTAAACTTTGCGTTCTTAGCGTCTTTGCGGTGAAATCTTATCTCTATAATAATCAATAATGGCCTCAGCCAAAGCTGGGATTGTATAGTCCTTCGGCATTATCGCCGTCTCAATGCCATACTTACGGGCTGTCTCCGCAGTTATAGGTCCGATGCTTGCCACTTTCACGTCCTTAAGGAACCTTATCCCTACTCCCTCATCAAACATCTGCAGAAAATTGGTTACAGTTGAGGAACTGGCAAAGGCGACTGCATCGATCTTGCCCTGCTTGAATAAATCCATTATATCCTCTGTCTTACCCTCGGGCCTGATGGTTTTGTAGGCTGTGACAACATCAACAGCAGCGCCCATTCTGACAAGCTCATCGGGAAGTATCTCCCTTGCCACCTCAGCCCTTGGAATAAGTATCCTCATTCCCTTCACATCTCCAAGCCCTTCCAAGATACCTTCTGCCCTGTATTCCTTTGGGACAAAATCCAATCTTAGGCCCAGCTCCTCTATCTCAGATGCGGTCTTAGGCCCTATGGCGCAGAGTTTAATACCCTTCAGGTCCCTTACGTCCCTGCCGTTGGCCTTCAGCCTTTCAATAAAATACTTTACCCCGTTTACACTGGTGAATATCGCCCAGTGGTAACTATCAATCCTTTCTATGGCGGAGTCAATGGCATCCCATGAGGCCGGGGGCGCTATCCTGATGGTTGGGAATTCGACCACACAGGCGCCCTCTCTCTCCAATATCTCAGCGAAGTCCGATGCCTGCTCTCTTGCCCTTGTTACGACAATCCTCTTACCAAACAAAGGTCTTGTATCAAACCATCTTAACTTTTCCCTCAATGATACCACACCGCCAACCACTGTAACTGCAGGCGCTCTAAAATCAGCCATCCTGGCCTTTTTGGCAATATCCGCAACAGTGCCGATAAGCGTTTCCTGTTCAGGGGTGGTTCCCCATCTAATAAGGGCAACCGGCGTTTTTGGGTCACGGCCGTTATCCATAAGCTTCTTCATGTTCTGTTCCAGGTTGGCCATACCCATGAAGAATACTATGGTTCCCACTCCAGTTGCAATCCTGTCCCAGCACAGGTTGGAATCGGCTTTTGTCGGGTTTTCATGGCCTGTGATAAAGGTTGCTGTTGCAGTAAAGTCTCTGTGTGTAATAGGTATGCCTGCATATGCAGGGGCTGCAACACCTGCGGTAACACCCGGAACAACCTCAAAGGGGATACCAGCGTTGACAAGGGCCTCAGCCTCTTCTCCGCCGCGGCCAAAGATAAAGGGGTCTCCACCTTTCACCCTGGCCACCACTTTGTTTTCTTTGGCTTTTTTAACAAGTATCTCATTAATTTTATACTGGGGAAGAGTGTGGCAACCGCCTCTTTTGCCCACATATATGACCTCGGCTCCTTCCTTGGCGTATTCAAGGAACTTTTTATTTGCAAGATGGTCGTATACGAGGACATCAGACCCCTTAATCTTCTCTATCGCCTTAAGTGTGATAAGGCCCGGATCGCCAGGCCCCACACCAACAAGGTAAACGATGCCTGGGTTTATCTCAGCCAATGAAAAGCTACCTCCCCGGAGTCTTCAATTATAAAAACCTTATACGCTATTAAGATGACATCCACAAGCCCACATCTAAAAGCATATCCCTACCCCACATACCCGCACTCTCCTGCACGGGGGGAGTTAACCACCGGCAAAAACATATCTTCGCCGCATTCGTGCCCCTTTGCACACCTGTCGCAAAGCCAGCCTCCGCCCGACCAGGAGCATTCCGCACATATTATTGATGCGGCGGCCTTTCCACACGATTCACACATTATCAAAGGAGGATTATTTCTCGCCATCAGTTGGACTGACTTGCCTTTAAATACACCTTCTCTTTCAGAGACAACCCTCAGGGTAAGCTCTGTCGTCGTGCCGAAATCATACTCATGGTAAAATTTCAGGCCGGGTGATAAAACATCTCCCAGAACCCTCTCTATGTCTTCATCCCCAAATTCATTATCTGTATCAGCCGAGTAGGAGACGCCGCCTATCCTGAATGCGCTCAGATGACCGCAGCACTCAAGCCATGTCTCTCTGAGGAAGCTGTCAAGGTCTTCCAATGTCGCATTTGCAGGCGCCTCGATATGCATCCAATACTCAGGCAAATACCTTCCCTCAACCAATATATGAAAAATCCTTGCGCTTTTGGTTCGTCCCTTAACCGGCAACGCCTCAATAACAGCCTTCCTTTGCTTGCATGACTGCAAATGCCTTGTCATAGCGGCCTTACTAAAGGTATCGCTGCAAAAAATACACTTCCCTTCCGATTTTGTTTTCTTCATTTATCCTCCCGTTTTCTCGGTCTTGTAGCCCTCAACCGCCTTCTTGAACCTCGCCTCGCACTCTGAGACAGCCGAAATATATGGTGTCAAACATTCCCATGATGTAAACCCCTGAACCCTTCGCTCTTCATGTGCCTGTCCATGAAATACTGCCAGTCGTGATATTGGCCGAGGGCCTTGCATTCATAAGCAAACCGCTCATCTTCGTTATTGTCAACCAGCACAATCCCCTTGCTGATTATCTCAAATGCAAGAAGAGGGTTGTCCATCCGGTTCAAGACCACAACCTCAACAGCGTCAGTCCCGAGAGTAACCGCAAGCCTGTCCTCGATCCTGAACTTCTGCCAGACGGGGTTTTCTTCTAATAGCTCCTCGTTAATATAAACCGCTATGTCCCAGTCGCTCCTCTCCGAGGCAGTCCCCACTGCGCGGGAGCCGAAGAGGTAGGCAAAGACAATGGAGGATTCCTGAGAAAGCGCCTCTACGACAACTTTTCTTTCGCCGGTTGCCATTATCGGGCAGCCTCCTCCACATAACCGATAAATCCCTCAACGTCAGTGAGTCCTTTATTTAAAAAGTTTTCCAATGTCGGAACCGTGTCTTTCAGATAGTCGTGGGCCAGGAAGTTCCTGAGTCCTGCTATATAAGAAAAGTTATAGGCAAACTCCTCCGGCACTATCTTGAATTCGCCGAGCTTGTGTATAGTATCCCTGTAAGTGGCCGGCTTGGGATGCCCCTTCCTTATAATTATCAGGTCAGCCACATCAAGGACGACCTCGGCAATCAGAAATACCGACCTCTCAACGATCTTCCTTGTATCAGCAGAAGTTTTCAGAGTTGACAAAAACCGCTCCCGGTTGTCCTTCAGGTAGACAACCTCTTCCTTAAGCCTCTGTAATTTTTGGAATAAGAGCTCGGTCATGTTTGTGTCTAAAACGCCCTCCCGTAGACCTCTTCGAGGATCTCTTTTGCCCCCATTGAAAGAAGCTTTTCTCCAAGCTCGGCGCCAAGTCTTTCGTAATCCACTGCGTTACCTTCTACCGTATCTTTCACTATCCTTTTACCATCCACGCTTCCAACAAGGCCCCTCATGGTAATCTTCCCGTCCGCTACGGCGGCGTAACCGGCTATAGGGACCTGACAGCCGCCTTCAAGCCTTTTTAAAAAGGCCCTCTCTGCCCTCACTGCAACGGAGGTTTCGTAGTGATTAAAGAAAGAGATTAATTCATTTACCTCTTTATCGTCTATGCTGCACTCTATTCCAAGGGCCCCCTGGCCAATTGCTGGGATTGATATATCAACAGATATATATTCCGAGACGTTGTCGGCAAGTCCCAGTCTCTTAACGCCGGCGGCGGCAAGGATGACAGCGTCGTACTGACCCTCCTTCTGCTTCCTTATCCTTGTCTCCACATTCCCCCGCAGCATCTCCATCTTTAAATCCGGCCTGTAGTGGCAAAGCTGGGTCTGGCGCCTGAGAGAGCTTGTGCCTATAATGGCCCCTTCCTTGAGATCTTTGAGCTTGATACTATTTGATATCAGGGCATCCTTTACATCCTCCCTCTCTGTTATGCACGCAAGGTGCAGCCCTGCGGGGAAGTCGGTTGGTACATCCTTCATGGAATGGACCGCTATGTCCACCTCTTTCCTCAGGAGGGCCTCCTCTATCTCCTTTGTAAAAAGCCCCTTCCCGCCCACTTTTGCAAGAGGGACATCAAGGATCTTGTCTCCTGTGGTCTTTATCCTGGCAAGGGTCACCGTCATTCCGGGATATCTCTTTTCCAGTTCGGACTTTACCCAGTTCGCCTGCCATAAAGCCAGGGCGCTTGCTCTTGTTCCGATTCTGAGCTCTTTTCTCATTAAGCCTCCAAAATTGTAAATGTCCTCAGAATATACTCCATGAGCGCCTTTTAAGTCAACAAAATCATCAGTAAGGGGAAGTTCTATCCTACGGATGTTATGTCGTTTTATAAGAATTGAATTAGAACCTAAAAACTGCAA
>JACQYJ010000008.1 GCA_016208525.1 Deltaproteobacteria bacterium
CCGTGAGCGGACGGTGTGTCCTCACACCACGCTGACATGTGTGGTCTCCTTTCCTCCAGCAGAGCTACCCGCCTTCATAGGTACTACAAGACCATCCGACTCCCTGCGCCTCTTTTGCCTTCCTGCCTCTTCGGTTGTCCGGCATACTCCCCTCAAAAAATGGAAGCAGGCACAGGGCCTCCCAGGTTGCCGTGTAATCACAATATCAAACATGCCATGGTCTCTGACCCTGGAGAAGCAAGCATTTCCTTGCCATTTGCGGAAATGCCCATATTGACTTCCACTTCTATTACAGTGTTGTCCTTCTCATCGCGACGATTACGAGGCTCAATCCCTTCAACCTTTCGGCTTACGGCCTGCCTGCTTGCTGTCCTACGCTTAAAGCTGGATGTTGCCACACAGCCTCCAAGGACTCGCTACCCGGTGGCCGGCCAACCTTCCGGGGCGGGATTCACACCCGCTTGATTACACGACCTTGCCTGGCCGCACAAGAGACCCGTCCCATTTATTGTCCAATTCATTCCGCACGGCGCTATAAGCTCTTCTGAAATTGGAATTGTTTCCTTCATTTCCCACCTATCCTCTGGCTTACTACGTATTTTTCCAGCGTTCAAGTTTTGGTATCCCGCGAGTTAATATCCATGCCAAAATTCCATTCATCCCATCTTTTTTCATTTCTTGAATACAAAACTTTTGGAATTTTTGAGCAGTATCAACATCTGGAGGACATAGAAACTTTCCATTTTCATAACACATTGAGCAATACTTCTTGTTTATTGAGCCATCTGCATTTGAGCCACCACCTTTTTTATCCTTTTTCATTGGGTAGCCACAACTTTGGCAAAATTTATTCATAATCTACCTCCTTTAAGTTAGCGCCGTATTGTCAAAATCTAACCACAGAGCACTGAGGAAACCCTTTAATGCCACTGGCAAACCCTTGTTTTAAATCTTTTCTCTGTGCACTCAAAAGGTGACTTTTTAAAAGCTCAATAATTGAGCCTCTTGCAAAAGTCCTTAACCACAGGGACACCGAGAAAAGATGAGAGGCACAGAGGACAAAATTATAATATATGGGTGTCCCCTTGACTGGCGTAAGTACAATATATAGATAAGCAAATCTTTCGATTTTTATAACAAGCTGCAAATAGAGAGTCTGCGCATATCGGCAACTCTCAAAAGTGCAAGAAATTTGTGAAATCACTACATATAGGGGTTACGCCAGCGAAGGGGATACCCATATTATAATAAATATTTAAGAAAAACCTCTGTGTTTCTCTGATTAATCTCTGTGAACTCTGTGGTTCAAATAGTTTTGCAATTGCCTCAATCCTTTAATGTTTAAGCCGTGTTGCATATTCTCTGAGTAAAGAGTATTAACTCCTGCTTCGATAGCAGCTGATACAATAAAACTATCCCAATACGAAAACGAATAGATCGAGCGGAGGTGTGATGCTTCATGGAAAATGTCACGATCTATCGGTATTACTTGGTAAAGTGCATAAAACTCATCGATTATTTCTATCACTTCTGTTTCTGAGAATCCAGCTTTCTTGATAAGATTGCAACATACTTACCCCACAACCTGAGAACTGATGCAACAGTCGGCAAAAGCAAGTATCTCCTGAGCGCGTGCTTTCTTGTTCTTATCATCATCAAGATATGCGTAAAGAACAACGTTTGAATCGAGAAAATATTCAGCGATCATAAATTTCATCTCTTGTCAGAGGTTTGAATGCTGAAACTGTACGGGGAATTAATCTTGAGATATCTCGCTTTTTAAGCTTTTCATCAACGATATGATGTCGTTGTTTAAGAAAGTCATAAAAGTCAATAAGTTCACTTCTGGCCTCTTTGGGCAATGAAGACAAATCCAATGTAGTGGGCATCATAGATTACTTCCTTTTTATTATATTATCCTTTTATAATCTCCTTTTAGCAACAAGTTGAATTATAAAGAGGATGCAATAAGTATTGCTTAATGTCCTTCCAATGTCAAGATTATCGAACTGTTTACGGGGAAGTAAAGGGAAAAGAGTGGGGCTGGTTCTGGCTCTTCCCTGCTGTCCATACATCCGTTGATCCACGTTCTCAAATAACCCGCCGTCATTTTATCTATCCCACATTACTTCAGCGAGCCTTTATGAGCGCAGTGAAAGAGGCTAACATTGTTAAACCGGCCTCCGTCCATACGCTCAGACACAGCTTCGCAACTCATCTTTTGGAAAACGGGTACGACATCAGGACGATCCAGGCGCTTTTAGGTCATTCCAATCTCCAGACCACTATGATATATACCCATGTGGCAACAAAGAATGTGATGGGGGTAAGGAGCCCGTTGGACAGATGAAAGGACTTTTAATTACATCCGTTGACCCTGACAGCATCGCCTCAGAGCTCGGCATTGATGACGGCGATATCCTGCTGTCCATAAACGGCCATGAAGTAAATGACATCCTTGATTACCGGTTCTTTTCTACAGACCCGGAGCTTCTCCTTGGTATTCTCAAGGCCGACGGCGAGGAGTGGGAGATAGAGGTTGAAAAGGACGAAGGGGAGGAACTGGGGCTTAACTTCCCGCCGCTCAAGCCCAAGGCATGCAAGAACAACTGCATATTCTGCTTTGCCAACCAGCTTCCAAAGGGGTTGAGAAAGACCCTCTATTTCAAGGACGAGGACTACCGCTTCTCCTTCCTCTCAGGCAACTACGTCACCATGGCGACGATCACAGACAAGGAGTTGGAGCGGATAAAGGAGGAGAGGCTTTCGCCGCTGTATATCTCAGTCCATGCCACGAACCCGGAGCTTCGCAGGATGCTTACAGGGAACCCCAAGGCGAGGGACATAATCCCTATCATCAAGGAGCTTGCAGATGCAAGGATAGAGCTTCACTGCCAGGTGGTTTTGTGTCCTGAGATTAATGACGGGAAGGAGCTTCAGAGGACTATAAAAGATCTGATACATTTCTATCCAAGGGTCGCCTCTCTTGCTGTTGTCCCTGTGGGACTCAGCCGATATCGGGAGAAGCTGTATCCTATAAAGCCGGTGACAAAGGAATACGCCAGGGCCCTTATCGCAGAGATAAAGCCAGTTCAGGACAGGTTTATAAAAAAATACGATGACCCTTTTATATTCCTTTCCGATGAGTTTTTTATCAAGGGTGAGGTAGAGTTCCCCCCTTATGAGTCTTATGGCGAATTCTCCCAGATAGAGAACGGCGTAGGGATGATACCGTCATTCCTGTATGAGCTTGATGCCATAGACGGGAGGCTCCCTAAAAAGGCTAAGAAGGCGGTACGTGGGACTGTAATAACTGGTGAGCTGCCGTCAAGGTTTATAAAGAGGCTTGTGGACAGGGCCAATGAGATTAAAGGCGTTAATATAGGCCTCAAAGTTATAAGGAACGAGTTCCTCGGCCTCAGCATTACAACAACTGGGCTTCTTACCGGCGGAGACATCATAAAGACGCTGAAGGGGAAGGAGGTTGGAGATGTCCTCTATATTCCAGATGCCATGCTGAAGCTTGAGGAAGACATCTTCCTGGATGACGTGACCCTTTTGGATATTGAGGAGGCCCTTAATGTGAAGGTAGTGAAATTTGAGTCCTCGCCGTATGGGTTTGCAGAGGCGTTAGGACTTCCTATTGAAAAGTAATTAAATTGTGAGGCTGTTGCAGAGTTGATGGGGACTACAAAAAGTGCAGTGTCACGCCTGGAGGCTGTGGGTAAACATGCGCCATCCCTCACAACCCTCAAGAAGTATGCACGGGCAGTCGGCTGTCGCTTAGAGATCAAGCTGGTCCCCAGCGCTCGCCTGACAAAGCGCTCTACCGGGCGACCGAAAAAGCTGTATGCCGCTTAAACAGAAGAGAATGCAAATTAGGCTATACGTAAGTATATTTGCATAGCGGGAAAATATGGTATACTACTGTTTGAAATCCATCTTCTGTGAGGTTGAATATGATAAAAACAGATGACCTATTTGCCGAAGCGGTTTCACTGCCGCTGGATATCAGGACACAACTTGTAGACAAGCTCCTGCAAAGCCTGCATCCGACTCAAAAAGAAATTGATGAATTGTGGGCAGCGGAGGCAGAAAGAAGGGTTGACGAAATAAGAAGCGGCAAGGTTAAGACCATACCAGGTGAGGAGGTATTCAGAAAAATCCGCCAAAGGTTAGGCTCTTGAAATATTCTTTTCATGATGAGGCTGAAAAAGAACTGAACGATGCAATAGATTATTATAACGAGTGCCAACATGGCCTTGGTTTTGAATTTGTAGAAGAAGTCGACTCCTCAATCCAGAATATCCTTTTATTTCCTCACGCATGGGCTCCGATTTCACAAAATACCAAAAGATGCATGACCAATCGTTTCCCCTATGGGGTTATTTATCAGATCACGGCTGACGAGATATTTATAATTGCCGTAATGCAGCTTAATAGAGAGCCGGGATACTGGAAAAATAGGGAAAAGACGTCATAACAAGCCGCACGCCAGAAGCGGAGGTCAACCCTTGATTCGGAGGGAATAAACCTAAAAACGGCAGTTGGCCACGGACAAATACGGACAAAACCTTATCAAATAAACATTTAAACATTATGAGCAGTTCACCCAAAAGGTGATTCTAATGCTTGTCGAAAAATCTTTTAATTACTTGCTCTTAGTCCGCTTAAACGCCTGAAGAAAGAATATCCTGATCCAAAGACTGCCCTCAATTACAAGACCCCGTTTGAACTCCTGGTTGCCACCATCCTCTCTGCCCAGACTACAGATCTCCAGGTAAACAAGGTAACGGAACCTCTCTTCAAAAAATATAGTTCGGTCAAAGAGTATGCGGATGCAGACCCTGATGAGTTTCAGAAGGACGTCAGCTCTGTAAACTTCTACAGGAACAAGGCAAGTAACATCCAGGGTTCAGCAAGGATGATTATTGAAAAATTCGGTTCCCAGGTCCCTAAGACCATGGATAAGCTGACCTCCCTCCCCGGTGTTGCCAGGAAAACAGCCAATATAGCGCTCTCAAACATCTACGGCATAAACGAGGGGATTGCAGTTGATACCCACGTCAAGAGGCTCTCCTACAGGCTTGGTCTTACGAAGAATGAAGACCCTGTGAAGGTGGAAGAGGACCTTATGCCCATAACGCCAAAGGAAGAGTGGTCGAACCTCTCCCATCTACTCATCTTCCACGGAAGGAAGGTCTGTCAGGCCGTGAAGCCGAATCATGCAGAATGCGTCCTGAAAGATATCTGTCCATCGAGGGAGATATGAATGAACCGCGGTTCCGCAAGGTTCTTCCTCGCTATCTCTCTTGTTTCAGTCTCAACCCTTATCTATGAAATCGGCCTGACCAGGATATTCTCCATATCACAGGGTTATCACTTTGCATTCATGGTGATAAGCATAGCCCTCCTTGGGATAGGAGCCGGGGGGGCGGTAGTCATGGTGGGTTTTGCAGGAGGTAGGGGCGGGGTGACCCCGCCCTTACGAGAACCAAAAGATATAGCCGCATTTTTTGCTATTCTTTCAGCCCTTTTTTCCATTGTCGCTATCCTATCCTTTATCGCAGCCAACCAGATCATCTTTGACCCGGTCAAGGCCGCATGGAGCAGGGTGGAGTTTCTGAAGATCCTGGCTCAGTATCTCATACTGTCGATCCCATTTGTTGTGTTGTAACAGTATCTGCCGCTCTCTCCCTTATCGCATCTCTACTTTTTCTCTCCTCATCAACTTTAAAGGGCAAAAGCCTATTGATCCCGATTGTGGCCAAGGTTGTCCTTCTCATTGGCGTACTTGGTTCAAGTCAGTTCCTTGAGATCAGGATGTCGCCATACAGGGAGCTGTCCTCTGTTCTTAATTTCCCCGGGGCAAGGGTTGTTGACACCTTCCTGTCTCCTTCAGGCAGGATGGATATAGTTGACAGTCCGGCTGTCAGGGCAGCCCCCGGCATCAGCCTTACCTATCAGAATCCTCTGCCGCAGCAGTTGGGGTTTACCATAAACGGCGGTGGCCTGTCTACCATCACGAACCCTGAAGGAGACCTCTCCTTCCTGCGCCATCTCCCTTCATCCCTTCCGTACCGCCTCAGAAGAGGAGGGGATGTTTTTGTCGTTGATCCCGGCGGAGGGATGGAGGCTTTATCTGCAATTGCAAACGGGGCTAAGGATGTGTGGGGATCGGAAACAAGGGGGATAGTTGTATCAGCCATGAAAGGGGAACTGTCATCTGTCTCCGGAAATCTTTACAATCGCATAAATATAGGTCACGGATATGGAAGGGACCTCCTCAAGGAAACAGGCCGCACATTCGACATTATTCAACTCCCTTTGACCGACACCCTCGGCTCGTCTTCTTCTGGAATAATGGGGCTTCAGGAGGAGTACAACCTTACTGTGGAGGCCTTTTCAGAATACTTCAGGCGCCTTAAGAAAGGTGGTTTCGTGGCGGCAACCATCTACCTGCTGCCGCCTCCAAGGCAGGAGTTGAAGCTGCTGTCAACAATAGTAGAGGCCTTGAATACCGGTTCACCCTCCCCTCAATCCCCTCCTGTCAAGGGAGGGGAGGCTACTCTTATTCCCTCTCCCCTTGCGGGAGAGGTGGGATTTGCAAAGGACAGGATCATAGCCATCAGGAGTTGGGGAGTACTGACCATCCTTGCAAAGAACGGGGCCATAACCGAATCCGATACTGCGGCTGTAAAGGAGTTTTGTAAGGAAGAGAGGTTTGACCTGGTCTGGCACCCTGGAATATCTGAAGACGAGGCCAATCTATACAACCGTTTTTCAGAGTCCCTGTATCACAGAGAGTTCAGGAGCATTCTTGAAGGCGACAGAGAACAGTTTTATAGAGACTATATCTTTGACGTAACACCGGCAACTGATGACAGGCCATTCTTCGGTCAGACATTCAAGATGACAAGGATGAAGGAGACATATGAGAGCGTCGGGAAAAAATGGTGGATACTCATCGAAGGAGGGTATTTGCTTCCCTGGATACTTGCCCAGTCTGCATTGGCAAGCATTATCCTTATCGTCTTCCCGCTCCTTGTTTTGAAAAAAGAGAGAGTCCCAGGGCGGAATCTCTTATCCCTGACAGTATATTTCTCTGCCATCGGCATGGGGTTCATGTTCATCGAAATATCACTCATGCAGCGGATGATACCATTCCTTGGCGAGCCTGTATATGCCATGTCTGCTGTCCTTTTTTCACTTCTTGTCTCGACAGGATTAGGGAGTTATATTTCGGGCCGTTTCAGGCTGATAGAGAGGCACACGATCCATATCATCCTTATAGTTCCTCTGCTTGCCGTTATATATATGATTATGATGAGATTTGTTCCTGAGATGGTGACAGGTTTAGGACTCGCTGAGCGCTATCTCCTTACATCTATCTTTTTCGTCCCTCTCGGGATTGCCATGGGGATGCCATTCCCAACCGGGATATCTATCCTCGGAAGGGACAGGCCTGATCTGATCCCCTGGGCCTGGTGTATAAACGGCTCTTTTTCCGTCGTCAGCTCTGTCCTGGCTATGATGCTGGCCTTATTCTGGGGTTTCAGCATAGTTCATCTCCTGGCTGCTGGATGCTATGTAATTGCATGGCTGGCGATTATGAACCTAAATCAAAAGTGAATTTAAGACTGCGCTTAAGCTGGAGTTAACGGTCAACCTCTGTTTTCCTTCTCCCATAAGGCTTTCAAATCTCTTGCTCCATGAACGAAAGCCAGTATTACAACACGGAATTGTTCTACACTGTAAATAAGGCGATAGTCTCTGATAAGAAGCTCTCGGATAGCGGGTTCGTCAAGCTCTGGAACGATACGCCCTCTTTCAGCAAACTCGTTCAAAGGGCGGCTTGCATCCAGAATCTGTTGGATAAATGCCGCGGCGTAAAATGAAGAATCCCTTGCTATGTATTCGGCAAGGGCATCAAGGTCATCAGTGGCTTCATAGGACCAGATTACTTTCCGAGCCATTTCGCCATCCGCTTTTCAACCTCTTCTTGTGTGTATGTTCTTCCCTCTGCCGCATCTTTCAACCCACGTTCTATCTTTTGAAGGACATACAGGTGGTACTGGACATCCTCCAATGAACAATCGTCAG
>JACQYJ010000022.1 GCA_016208525.1 Deltaproteobacteria bacterium
CACTCCCTTTACAGGCTGGAGGATGAAGGGGAGGGCGGTGGTTACTATAGTTGGCGGGAAGGTAATCAATGTTTAGGCTGGATGAAGGACAGGTCGAAGTCTTGGATGACGTTGTAGCTGAGATACTCAAGATGAAGAGCACTGAGGAGAGGATAAATATAGCATCAGGGATGTGGCATTCTGCTAAGGTTCAACTCTCCGCATCGATAGGGTCTCTGCACCCGGAATGGAGCAAGGAGCAGATGGAGAGGGAGGTAATCAGGAGGCTGTCTCATGGAATTGATGCAATTCAGGAGAAAAAAGGGGACGCAAACCTTATTTTTCAGGGATAACATGAACGTAACGGGAAGCAAACCCCTCATGAGCCTTTGGCTCACAAATGGGGATGAAAATTAAATGGAGGGGCGGCCCTTGTGGCTGGTGGGACAGGCATCGTTTGGCTGAGCTCACGACGAAGCCTTGCCTGTCATACCCTCTGGGGCATAAATCACAGGCTGGAAGCCTGTCCCACTGGAGGGGACAAGCCCCTCCCCTACAAACTCATGATTGCTAAACAGGATATTAATAGAGGTAGTAGCCACCACAATAGCCTATATCACGGCGTTTGCTAAGAGACTGAAAACATTGCGCCATTCGTTAGCTGATATCCGGCAAACAGAAAGGGATTGTAAATGAAGGAATCAATCTACATAGAAACTTCAGTCGTGAGCTACTATGTTTCCAAGCCCAGCCGAGACCTCATAGTCCTCGCGCATCAGCAGATTACATGGGAATGGTGGCCAAAGGCAGTCAAAAGATTTAACGCCTATATTTCAGAGGTCGTTGTCGAGGAGGCAGCAGCGGGGAACAAAGAATCAGCAGAGAAGAGATTGAAGGAATTGAAAGGCTTTTCCCATTTGGAGCTGACCGAGAGAGTTGAACAGATTGCGCATATATACATGGAAAAATTGACTATCCCCAAGAAAGCCCTCCGTGACGCAGCCCATCTTGCCGTTGCATCCGTTCACAATATAGATTACCTTGTTACCTGGAACTGTGTCCATCTCGCAAATGGCGAGATTATTAAAAGACTGTTGAAGTTGAATGAAAAGCTCAAGATAAAGACCCCGGTTATTTGCACGCCGGAGGAATTAATGGAGGGGTAACTTATGTGGAAAGACCCGATTGTTCAAGAGACGCGAAAGGCAGGTGAAGAACTTGCCAGACAGGCAGTGTGATCAGTGGGGCAGGCATCGTTCGGCTGAGCTCACGACGAAGCCTTGCCTGTCATACCCTCCGGGGCATAAATCACAGGCTGGAAGCCTGTGCCACTGGAGGGGACAAGCCCCTCCCCTACAAATAATAATTATGTATTTTTGGGATAAGGTGGAAACAGTAAGAAAGAGTTAGAGGAGGTAAATCATGCAGGAAGCTGTTTTAACGGAAATGAAAATCAAGCTGCCGAAGGATGTCGCAGAGACCACTTCGAGCAAAGAGATCATTGAAATGCTTTTGGATAAGGCCCTTAGCAAGGCGGAGTATTACCTTAGCAGGTGCAACGAATTTAAGGCAAAATACGGCGGCGACTTTGCTTCTTTCAAAAAGAAGGCAGAAAAGGCAAAGAAAGAGGTCTTTGCAGATTGGGATGACTTAATCGTATGGGAGGGGTATGAGCTTGGGTATAAGGAGTGGAAGAAAAAATATGAGGAGTTGAAGATTTGCATGGCATAATATCAGCGATTAAGAAATCTAAACTATTCACGTCCATTGCTGTCATTGACCTCATAGACGAAGAAACTGTGAAGCTGATTAAAATAAGGGCCGATGTTTTAGATGGGACAGAGTTGTATATTACAGAGCTTCATACGTCTGATTATCAGAAATATTCTTACCACTGGCAGAAAGAGAACGGCGAAGTAATAATCAGATGGGATAATAAGCCGCACTGGAAGGACATTAAGACATTTCCACATCATAAACATGAACAAGGCAAAGTCCTTCCATGTCATAGAGTAAATATTGATGAGGTTATTGAGGAGATAAAAACAAGAGTCAGGAGTACGGAATCCTCATGAGCCTTTGGCTCACAAATGGGGATGAAAACAGAAGAGGATATTATGAAAACCAAACCCTGGTCAGGAAGGTTCACATGGCTGCGATGAAGTCTATATTTAATAATATAAAGAATTCACTGGAAAACTCCAACCTCACTTTTAGTCTCCTGGGCGCTGTGGTATTTGGTTCAAGCGCCAGGGGCGAGGCTACGCCTCACTCCGATATTGACATTCTGATTGTCGCTGAAGGCATCAACCCTAAGAGGCACAAGCGCGGAGAGGAGATTCTTCAGATAAAAAAAATACTACATCCAGTTCCGCTTGATATTCTCTTGTTTTCCCCGGATGAGGTTGTCTCGAACTTTGAAAACCATAATCCTCTTTTCCTTGATATTGCGGAGGAGGGAGTTGTGCTGTTCGATACCAATGGTTTCTTGAAAGGGCAGATGGCAGAAACGAGGGCCTATATAGAGGCAAGAGGGATTGAAAAGATTCAGGGCGGATGGGAGTTTCCTGTCCAATATGGAGTTGCCACTGTGCTTTAAATGCTGTGCGAGATCTAAGTAAGGAGTTTCTATTGAAGAAAAAAGCAATACTTGCATTGGCTGACGGGACCATATTTGAAGGGGAGTCGTTCGGGGCGGAAGGGGAGGCCACTGGCGAGGTGGTGTTTAACACCTCCATGATTGGTTATCAGGAGATCATGTCTGATCCGTCGTATAAGGGTCAGATCATGACTATGACCTATCCCCATATCGGGAATTATGGGGCCAATGATGAGGACTTTGAGTCTGCAAAACCCCAGGTTGAAGGGTTCATCGTAAAGGAAGGAAGCAGGATTGCAAGTAACTGGCGCTCTCAGTGGTCTCTTGATGACTTTATGAAACGTCACAATGTTGTTGGAATTGAAGGGTTGGACACGAGGGCGCTGACAAAGCGCCTGAGGACTTATGGAGCCCAAAACGGCATAATCTCTACAGTTGATTTGGACCCGACAGGTCTTGTCAAGAAGGCTAAGGATGCCCCTTCCATGGAAGGACTGGACCTCGTGAAGGACGTCTCCTGCAAGGAATGGTATCATTGGACAGACGGTATCTGGAGCCTTGACAAGGGGTATCAGCTTGGGAACAGTTATCAGAGGGCTAAATACAAGGTAGTTGCTTATGACTTCGGAATAAAGCATAACATCCTTAGACTCCTTGCATCAAACGGGTGCGATGTCACAGTTGTCCCAGCCGGGACTTCACCTGAGTTTGTGCTTTCCCTGAACCCTGACGGGATATTCCTTTCCAACGGCCCAGGGGACCCGGCAGCTGTTGGATATGCCATAGAGAGTATAAGGCAGTTGCTTGGAAAGAAGCCTGTCTTCGGTATATGCCTTGGTCACCAGCTTCTTGGACTGGCGCTTGGCGGGAAGACTTACAAACTGAAGTTCGGGCACAGGGGCGGAAACCATCCCGTAATGGACCTTTCTACTGACAAGGTGGAGATAACAGCCCAGAACCACGGTTTTGTCGTTGATATTGATTCTCTAAAGGGGCTTGCTGAGGTAACTCACATAAACCTCAACGATAAAACCGTTGAAGGGATATCCAGTGATAAATACAATTTCTTCTCCGTACAGTATCATCCAGAGGCATCTCCAGGCCCCCATGACTCAAGATATCTGTTCAATAGATTTTTCGAACTGATGGGCGGATAAAAGATTGCCCTTCGACCGGCTCAGGGCGAACGATTTATTTCCGTTCATGCTGAGCTTGTCGAAGCATGAGGCTACGATTTACGGGAGAATGATGAGTTTTAGGGAATATTACGACAGACTTATAGAGATGCTGGCAACAGAAGATAAAGCCACTGTGATCATGCATGCAAAGATAGAGTTCTGGAGGGCTACCGGAAAGATGCATGGTGATGAGCCTTCCTTTGAGAGCAGGATGGCCGCTTTTTTTGACTGGTATCTCTTCGATAAAAAGGTAAATGGAATGACACCGCTTGAGGAGTATCTGGCTGAAGAGCCGGAAGAAATTGAAATAGAAAGAGAAATTTATCGGGAGTTTCTGAACGACATACACAGCATATTCATTGTAAAAAAGATTACTTCAAATGCAATTAAGGTAAGGGATCTCTTTACAAGGCTCGATTACTCCCTGAATACAGAGGATGGTTCAACAGGGTTTTATAGGGGAGCTGTATTTGAGGGGAGGGTTCTGCCATACAGTGGCGGATTATATCTATCCCCGGCTCTTTGTTTTCATCCGAAAGAGAGCAGGAGAATAATCAAACATCTTTTTAAAATGGTCAGGAAGGCGGAGGAGACCGAAATCCTGCCTTTAATACACAGGCTTTCCCACATGAACCTGAAGTGGGAGACATACAGGAATATAAAGGTCAGGGATATATACAAGTTCGAGGAGTATGGAGAGAGGCGCTGGTGGCACTTTTAACAGGGATGAACGGCGGTAAGGTACGCTGTAACCGCAGATTTTTTTGAGTAATAGCCATGTTTAAAAGTCAACACGGAAGCCAATGAGTTCCGAGCAGCTTCCGAGTTATTCGCCAAGGGTTCACTGCTTGTCTAATGCATTGTAGGTTGGGTCAAGCGCAGCAGACCAATAAATAACGGTGGATTGTAGGGTGGGCTGAGCCCACCGGGTAAGGAATATGACTATAGAAACATAAGGTGAGATATGGCAGCAAAACGAAAACCGGGAAACTCTCAAAAGCCCATCGAGCAGTACGAGCACAAGGACAAGCAGCGGCTGAACAATCCGCCGGTGGGGTTGGTGGATGCGCATACCGATAACGGCGGTTATAAAAAGAAGATCTACCAGTATGACGCGCACCTTGATCCGCAGTTGCAATGGGCGGGCAAGGCCGAGCATACGAGCTTTGAGGTGCCTACCGTAAGCCTGCATGTGCATGAGCGGATTGACCCGCGCAGGATCATTGAAACTGTTAAACAATCCCCCTTAATCCCCCTTTACAAAGGGGGAGCCGAAGGCGGGGGATTAAAAGGGGGAAGCGAAGCAGGGGGATTTCAGATGAGCCTTTTTGAGACGCAGAAGAAGCCGTTGCGCGAGGCCATAGAGTTTTACAAGCACAAGGAGAACTGGACAAACCGCATGGTTGCAGGCGACAGCCTGCTGGTGATGAATTCTCTGCTTGAAAAGGAAGGGATGGGCGGGAAGGTGCAGATGATGTATTTCGACCCGCCTTATGGTATCAAATACGGCAGCAACTTTCAGCCATTTGTGAACAAGAGGGACGTTAAGGACGGGAAGGACGAGGACCTGACAGCCGAGCCGGAGATGATTAAGGCCTTCCGCGATACGTGGGAACTTGGCATACACAGCTACCTCACCTATCTGCGCGACCGCCTGCTCCTGGCGCGTGACCTGCTGCACGAAAGCGGGAGTGTGTTTGTGCAGATCAGTGATGAAAATGTTCATCTGGTAAGGAATCTGATGGATGAGGTTTTCGGGGTTGAGAATTTTTGCGGGCAAATAGCTTTTATAAAAACAGCTGCTTTATCTGGTAGTTTACTTTCGAGCAATTATGACTATTTGCTTTGGTTTTCAAAAGACATTTCAAAGGTCAAATATAGGCAACTTTTCTTACCCAAAAAAGAACGTACTGAATTAGGTACTTTTTCATGGATTGAACTTGAAGATGGTAGCTCAAGGAAGCTTTCTCTTGCTGAAATGAGAGGAGAAATTCCCCTACCCAAAGGTAAAAGATTTAGGGCATCCGATATAAGTGGTCAAGGAGAAACAGCAAACGGTTCATTCCCATTTGAATTTGAAGGAACGATCTACTATCCATCAAAAGGAAGGCACTGGTCTACCTCAAAAGAGGGAATGGAAGCAGTAAGGAATAAAAACAGAATAATTAGCCAAGGAAATACACTTGCATACAAAAGATATGAAGATGATTTTCCGGTTATGCCGTTAGTGAATGTTTGGGACGATACTATAATTGGTACATTTACTTTAAAAACTTATGTGGTTCAAACAGGCGAATTGTCGGTTCAGCGCTGCCTTCTTATGACCACCGACCCCGGCGATCTTGTCTTAGACATTACTTGCGGATCAGGAACCACTGCATCCGTAGCTGAGAACTGGGGTAGAAGGTGGATAACCTGCGATACATCACGGGTCGCCGTTACCCTTGCCAAGCAGCGGTTGATGACGGCTGTGTTTGATTATTACGAACTGGCCCATCCGCATGAAGGCGTGGGAAGCGGCTTTAAGTATAAGACCGTCCCGCATATCACCCTTAAAAGCATTGCCAACAACGAACCTCCCGGACAGGAAACCTTATATGACCAGCCGTTTATTGACAACAAGCGGCAAAGGGTAACGGGGCCTTTTACGGTGGAGGCGGTTCCTGCGCCGGTGGCGAGGTCGTTTGAGGACGTAGAATCCCCCTTAAACTACCCATCCGGGCATAAACCCCTTTACAAAGGGGGAGCCGAAGGCGGGGACATAGGAAAATTCCCCCTTGAAAAGGGGGTGGCACGAAGTGACGGGGGATTTGGGGCCGACACCTCCGTTGCCCGAAGCGGTGAAACCTTGCGGCAGAGCAATTGGCGGGATGAACTGCTTCGCGCGGGCGTGAGGGCTAAAGGCGGCAAGCTGATTGAGTTTACGAGGGTTGAACCGTTAAGCGGTACACGATATTTACAGGCGGAAGCGGAGACAAAAGAAGCAAATCCGAAAAAGGTGCTGGTATGCTTCGGCCCTGAACATGCGCCGTTAGAACAGCGTATGGTTGAACTGGCATTGGAAGAAGCTGAACATTTAAAACCTAAAGCACAAATAGTGCTGTTCTGCGCCTTCCAGTTCGATGAGGAAGCAGCCAAGGACATTGACGAGACAAACTGGCCGGGAGTAGCGCTGCTCAAGGCCCAGATGAATGCCGATCTTCTAACTG
>JACQYJ010000023.1 GCA_016208525.1 Deltaproteobacteria bacterium
CTTGCAAGGGAAAGCGGCATCAGCCACCTCGCAAAGTTTGCAGATTCCCTGGAGGCCCATAGGCCTGGATTATGTCATTACTGCCTGTATCCAATAAGCACTGCAAAGCTGGAAGCAAATAACGTGACCATAGGTCTTATAAGAAAACGGGCACGAGGTTACAGGGATACGGAATACTTTATGCTCAAAATACGTCAGGCTCTATCATGAATAGCTACTGTAGGAAATTGGAGAAGAGCCAGAAAAATCGCGGAGGTGGCGCCTCCGATTCCCCTTGTCCCTTTTTTCCTTTGTCGGGGACAGTCCCTATTCTACGACTCCGCTATCGCTTCGTCCGTAAATAGGGACAGTCCCCTTTACTTATTTTATTGTAGCCATGGGCAGGTACAAGACCTTTCCCTACATTTAATTTCTAATCCGCCGTCCTCCTCATAAAGGTCGGGACGTCGTATTCATCTTCCATCTCAAAGTCGCTTACTGCCCCTATCTTTATAACGGGAAGATTTTCATTGCTGCGGTCCCTCCTGAGAAATGTCGGGGTATCCATGCTCTCCTTTTTCAGGATGGAGATACTTGGGATTATATGGCCCGCATCTTCATCAGACTTGCCAAAACCTGTGGCAATGACCGTGACCCTTATCTCATCGCCTATTGAGTCGTCAATCACCTGTCCGTAGATAATATTAGCGTCATCGTGGGCCTCGTCCTTTATCAGGGTCGCTGCCTCCTCCACCTCAAGCATGGTCATGCTTGAGTTCCCGGTGATGTTTATGAGGACGCCCTTTGCGCCTTTGATGCTTATGTCCTCAAGAAGAGGATTGTGTATAGCCTTCTGCGCCGCATTAACCGCCCTGTTCTCGCCGGTTGCGCTGCCGTTACCCATCAGGGCCATCCCCATCTCGCTCATTACCGCCCTGACATCGGCAAAATCGACATTTATAAAACCGTGAAAGTTAATTATGTCCGATATGCCCTTTACGGCCTGGAGAAGGACCTCATCAGCCTTCTTAAAGGCATCAACGAAAGAGGTGTTTTTACCTGAGATGCTGAGGAGCCTCTGGTTCGGGATGGTTATAAGGGTATCCACTGACTTCTTGAGCTCCCTCCAGCCTTCCTCCGCCTGCTTCTGCCTCCTCTTCCCCTCGAACATGAACGGCTTTGTCACTACACCCACTGTAAGGGCTCCCATCTCCTTCGCTATCTCTGCGATGATAGGGGCTCCGCCTGTGCCTGTGCCGCCTCCAAGGCCCGCAGTAACAAATACCATATCTGCGCCCTCAAGGACCTCTTTTATCCTCTGCCTCTCCTCAATAGCGGCATTTTTGCCAACTTCCGGGTTTGCTCCTGCCCCCAACCCCTTTGTAAGCCTGGAGCCGAGGTTCACTTTTATGTTGGCCTTTGAGTTTGAGAGCGCCTGGGCATCAGTATTGGCCACAATAAAGTCAACACCTGTAAGACCCGAACTTATCATGGTGTTTACCGCATTTCCTCCGCCTCCTCCCACGCCTACCACCTTGATCCTCGCCACTTGCGTGACTTCCTCCTCGATTTCAAACATCCGCCACCTCCTGCTTAAAATAGGCCTTTACAGGCATTTATTAACTATGAATCACCCTTCGACAGGCTCAGGGCGAACGGCTTATTACCGTTCATGGTGAGCTTGTCGAACCATTAAAAGAACTCACTCAGCCATTCCTTCATCCTCTTTGTGATCTTCCCGAACACGTTTTTCTCCCCGACCCTGAACTTGTCCTCTGACCTGTTTTTGTAGCCATAAAGCACAAGACCTACACCTGTGGAGTACATGGGGGAATTTACAATATCAGTCAGACCGCTTATACCAACAGGCAATCCTAACCTGACCGGCAGATTAAAGACCTGTTCAGCCATCTCCATCATACCATCGAGGCTGGCGGAGCCTCCTGTAAGGACCACTCCTGATGCCGCCACATCTTCAAACCCGGCCTTAATTATTTCCCTGTTCACAAGGGTCATGATCTCCTCGACCCGGGGCTCCACAATCTCTGCCAGAATCTGTCTGGATACAGTCCTCGGTTTACGTCCACCGACACTGGGAACCTCTATCATCTCATCACGCTTGACCATGGATGCCAGGGCGCATCCGTACTTCTTCTTTATCTTCTCGGCCTCTGAAGCAGGGGTCCTGAGGCCTATGGCAATATCGCTTGTAAGATGGTTCCCCCCAAGGGCTATGACTGCGGTATGCTTTATGCTCCCTTCAGCAAACACAGCTATATCTGTCGTTCCGCCGCCGATGTCCACAAGGACAACTCCAAGCTCTTTTTCCTCGCTGCTGAGCACAGCCTCGCTGGATGCCAGCTGCTGGAGGACTATATCCCTGACATCGAGGCCGGTCCTGTTGCAGCACTTGACAATGTTCTGCGCCGAGGCCACTGCCGCAGTTACTATGTGTACCTTAGCTTCAAGCCTTACACCGCTCATCCCAAGCGGTTCCTTTATCCCGTCCTGGTCGTCCACAATAAACTCCTGTGGAAGGACGTGGATTATCTCCCTGTCCATAGGGATGTTTACTGCCTTTGCCGCATCTATGACCCTCTTTATGTCGGCATCAGAAACCTCTCCACTCCTTATCCCTATAATGCCGTGGCTGTTAATACTTTTAATATGGCCGCCGGCTATCCCTGTAAAGACTGTGCCTATCTCGCATCCTGCCATCAGCTCTCCTTCTTCAACAGCCTTCTTTATGGAGGTGACGGTAGATTCAATATTTACAACAACCCCTTTTCTTAGTCCCTTGGAGGGGTGGGTGCCAATCCCTATGATGTTCAGGCCATGCTCGCCGACCTCGCCCACAATGGCGCATATCTTTGTTGTGCCTATGTCGAGACCAACTATGATGTTATCATTTTTTTTGGCCATTTATTCCTCCGATTCAAAGCCGGGGACAGTCCCTTTATTTAGCGCTCTCATCGCCCATTGCTCATTGCTGCTACCTTACTACTACCTGTCCTGTATATGTAAGGTCTATGTATTCCGCTATCTTTCCTTTTGCCGTCAGGTCATCCATTACCCTCTTCAGCCTCTCTGTCTTGATCTTATACTCTCCAAAACCTATTTTAACCGCAACATTATCGGACAGTACCGTAATCCCCTGGCTCCTGCTCACAATTATCTCTGATATGGCCAAATCCTGCGGCCACCTGCCAGCCTCGGTCTCTATGAATTCAAAGGTCTTCATCAGCGCATCTCTGGATAGTTCGTCTCTTTCAATCTCTACCTTACTCAACCCGGTTATTAGAGGATATCCGGCAGCATCGCCTTCATCCAGAGATTTGAAGGGCTTCCCTCCCCTGTCTAAGTAAAAAAGTATATCTGACTTGAGTATCGCAAACGGTTCCCTTTCCTTCACTTCAATTGAAAGCCCTCTCGGCAGTACCCTCCTGATGTTTGCCGTTTCAATCCAGGGTTGAGATTCAATCCCTTCGGCCAGTCTCTTCAGGTCCATAGACAGGATGTTTCCGCCGATCCTTACCCCTGACAGGCTTAAGATCTCCTCCCTCTTGACCCTCTTCTCTCCTGTGACTGCGATCTCCTTGAGGTTAAAGTAGCTTGTTGTCTGAAGTCCCCTGTAGGAGTATCCGGCTGCAACGGCCAGGGCAAGGATAGTAAGCAATATTACTGCTGCCTTAAAGACCCTTGCCGCCAGCCTCTTTCCTGAAGACTTTTTAGTTGCGTTCCTCCGTGGTTTGTAATCTTTGTAATCCCTCATCTATCCCTTCAGGCTTGCGCCGTCCAACATCCTCTCAACCAGTTCGTCAAAACTCATTCCTTCACAAGCAGCCGCCTTTGGGAGGAGGCTCGTCTCTGTCATCCCCGGGATTGTGTTTATCTCTATGGCCTGAGGCCCTCCTTCATCTATGATAATGTCAACCCTGGCAGCCCCGCTGCATCCGACAGCCTCATAAACATCAACTGCCATTTTCCTGCAGACCTTGCCAATCTCATTGCTTATATCCGCAGGGCAGATATATTCTGTCATCCCGGCGGTGTATTTGGATTTAAAATCATAAAATCCTGACTTTGGCCTCACCTCTACAATGGCCATAGGCCTTCCATCAAGCACGCTTACGGTGACCTCTCTCCCTTTTATATAATCCTCAATAAGGACAAGGGTGTCATAACGGAAGGCTTCTTCAACTGCCGGTATCAGGTTTTCTCTGTCCTTTACTATACTG
Source organism: Deltaproteobacteria bacterium (assembly GCA_016208525.1). Lineage (GTDB taxonomy): Bacteria > Desulfobacterota > JAENJC01 > JAENJC01 > JAENJC01 > JAENJC01. The sequence continues at coordinate 4,218 of JACQYJ010000023.1, forward strand.
ATTCCTATGGTTGAACCCTCCTTAGCAGGCTTGACCACAACCGGAAGACTCATCTTCAGGTCTTTGACATCCTCTATCCTGTTCACTGCAATGAACCCTGGGGTCCTTACCCCTTTTGATCTTAGTATCTCTTTGGTAACGGCCTTATTTATGGCAATGGCTGATGCCAAGACTCCAGAGCCGGTATAAGGGATACCCAATACCTCCAGCATCCCCTGGACAGTTCCATCCTCGCCGTATCTGCCGTGCAGGGCTACGAAGGTCACCTCTATCCCCTCATCCCTGAGCCTGAATGGCAGGTCCCTGACTGCATCAATTGCCACTGCATTGTACCCCCTTGAGATCAGGGCCTTCAGGCAGGCATTTCCTCTTCTGAGAGATATCTCCCTTTCAGCAGAAAGCCCCAAGGGAGAGTATGTCCTTGGCAGTGGCGTTTCCGTTGTTTACTATAAAGTTTGCATGAAGCTCCGATACCCTGGCCCCGCCAAACTGAAGCCCCTTTAGTCCCACCTCATCTATGATCCTCCCTGCTTGTGCTGAAGCAGGGTTTTTGAATATGCACCCGGCATTTGGAAGGTCAAGCGGCTGTTTGGCCTTTCTTGCCTGCAGAAGAGCGCCGACCCTCTCCTTTATCTCCTCTTTGTCTCCCGCCCTCATCCTGAAGGCGGCGCCCAGAACAATAGTTCCTTTGGGCAGGCTCAGGTTCCTGTAAGAAAAGGGAAGGGCCTCTTTTTTTATTTCACTGATATCGCCGCCTGCGCCCATTAAAGTTATAGACTCAACCACATCCTTTATCTCTCCCTCGGTCGTCCCTGCGTTCATGACAATGGCCCCTCCCACGCTTCCTGGTATCCCTGCCGCAAACTCAATGCCCGCAAAAGAGTTCTCCATTGCAAAATAGACAAGCTTTGGAAGAGGGACTCCTGCGCCGGAATATACGACGCCTCCCTCTCTGACCTCCAGGGTGTTAAGGCCCTTAAGGTCTATAACCACGCCCCTTATCCCGCCGTCCAGGACCAGGAGGTTAGTCCCTCTTCCGAGGATAAAGAAGGGAAGACCCTTCTCCCTGATATATCTTATCAACCTCTGGAGTTCCGCCGCATTCGCTGGCGCAGCAATTACGTCTGCCGGACCGCCGACCCTGAGTGAGGTCTTTGTCCTCATCGGGACATCGAACTCAATGTTTTCTACAAGGGCTTTGAGTTCGTTTTTTATTGCTTCGTCCATATTCCCTTTGCCTTTTGTAGGGGCAAGGCGTTGCCTTGCCCTGGGCGGGTCACCGACCCGCCCCTACAATTTGTTATCGTTCCTTCAGTCTGTCCAGGAGCTCCTCCCCGGCCTTCCATATATCCCCGGCGCCGAGGGTTATCACCATGTCCCCTTCTCTCACTATTTTCAGCAGCTCAGAGGCAATCCTTTCTTTCTCAGGAAAGAAGTGGACATCCCTGTGGCCATGGCCCTTTATCCCCTCATAAAGCCTTTCCGCCTTTACCCCTTCTATAGGGTCCTCCCCTGCCGCATATATATCGGTCAGAATAATGGTATCCGCCTGGTAAAAGGCCTTCAGAAAGTCGTTAAAAAGGTCCCTCGTCCTTGTGTACCTGTGGGGCTGGAATACCGCTATTACCCGCTTGTCCCAGGCATTTCTGGCTGCGGAAAGTGTCGCCTTTATCTCCTCCGGATGATGGCCGTAATCGTCCACAACAGTCACTCCTCCCGCCTCTCCCTTTATCTGGAACCTCCTCTGGACTCCGGTGAAAGAGGCAAGACCTTCCTTTATCTTCGAAAACTCCATGTCGAGCTCCGAAGCCACTGTTATTGCAGCCAGGGAGTTATAGACATTATGAAGGCCAGGCATTCTGAGGGTGATCTTACCCAGCTTCTTCCCTTTATGGACAGCAGTATAATGTGTCTTAAGACCGTCGTATTCTATATCCCTGGCCTGAAAATCGGCCTGCGCCGTGAGACCGTAAGTCGCATACCTCTTTTTCATATCATGGATCAGGGCCTGGACATTCAGGTGGTCAAGGCACAGGACAGAGAGGCCGTAAAAGGGTATCTTGTTTGCAAACTGGAGAAAGGCCTCCATAAGGCTGTCCATGGTCCCGTAATGGTCAAGGTGCTCCGCGTCTATATTAGTAATCACTGATATGGTCGGTGAAAGCTTTAAAAAACTGCCGTCGCTCTCATCCGCCTCGGCCACCATGAACTCCCCCTGTCCGAGCTTAGCATTGGTTCCAAGGGAGTTGGGCTTCCCGCCAACGACCCTGCTCGGGTCCATCCCGCCGTTTGCAAGGACCGTTGCTATCATTGATGTAGTGGTGAGCATCAAGGTTCTTTGCAGTATGGCCGTAATGGATTACAGCCCCAAGTGATGAAAGCCTTTTTGTGGTATCCGACTCCTTCATGTCTGAGCCCGTCACCTTGTAGTCAAGGTTTATCAACACCTCGGCAATCCCGCTCATCCCTATCCCGCCAATGCCTACAAAATGTATTTTTTGAATTTTCTTGTACAAATATCCTCCTTTGAGGTAAAAGGCAAAGGGTCAAAGGCTAAAGGTTTAAACCTTTCACCTTTCATCTTTAACCTTTTCCCCTGTCATTTCATATACCCCGTCCACCACGACCTTTGCCGCATCCAGCCTCGCCAGCTTCCTTGCGCTGTCTCCCATCTTCCTGAGGAACTCGCTGTCGACCAAAAGCCTCTCTATCTCCGTCGCCAGCCTCTCTCCTGTCAGTACCGATTCCAGCAGCATCATCGCCCCGCCTGCCTTTACAAGGGACTCAGCATTTACCCTCTGGTGATCGTCTGCTGCAAAGGGGTATGGTATTAGAATGGCCGGCTTCCCTGCCGCTGCAAGCTCTGTAACTGTTGTGGCGCCTGCCCTGCATATGATAAGGTCCGCATCACTATAAGCCGCGGCCATGTCGTAAATAAAAGGCCTCACATCAGCCTGCCAGTCCGCCTCGATGTACCCTTCCTTTACCTCCTTGTAATCCTTCTCCCCTGTTTGATGGATTATTTTCCATCTGTCAGGATCGTTTATCTGCCCTACCATCTCCAATGTTGCCATGTTTAACCTGTGCGCCCCTGCGCTGCCGCCGAAAATCAGGATCGTTTTCCTCCCTCGCCCTCTGGGAGAGGGTTGGGGTGAGGGTTCCCTGAGTCCTTCAATTATCTCCTTCCTTAAAGGGTTCCCGCTCACCACTACCTTACCTGCAGGAAAGAAAGAGGCGGAATCAGGAAACGTCACGAATACTCTCTCAACAACCTTCCCCAGCATCCTGTTTGTAAGGCCGGGAAGCGCATTCTGTTCTTGGACGGCAGTCATTATTCCTGAAAACCTCGCAGCGAGAAGCAGGGGGGCCGATGCGTACCCCCCGACACCTATCACAATCTCCGGCTTAAAAGCCTTTATAATCTTTATTGATTCAAAGAACCCCGGGACAAGTTTTAAGACTGCCCTGACCCTCGCGAAAACCCCTTTCCCCTTTATCCCTTCCGCTGAGATAAACCTCAGCGGCCATCCGAGCTTTGGCAGTACCCCGGCCTCTATCCCTTTCTCTGTCCCCACAAACAGGACTTCATTTACCGTATCCCGTCCCTTAAACTCCTCAGCTATGGCAATGCCCGGAAATAAATGTCCACCTGTCCCGCCTCCGGCGATAATTAATTTCATCGCATTCCCACATAATTAACCACAGAGGCACAGAGGGCACGGAGAAAGACCTTTGAAGCCGATTGCTTTACTCTGTGTCTCCGTGTCTCCGTGGTAAATTTTATATGTAATTTCACGTTCTTCCTTCATGGGACGAGATATTAAGCAGTATCCCGACCCCTATCAGTGTCATCACTATAGACGAGCCGCCATAACTGATAAACGGCAGCGGCAACCCCTTTGTCGGGAGCAACCCCATTACTACAGCCATATTTATGAAGGCCTGAAGCCCTATGACCAACGTTAACCCAAGGGCCAGGTATCTTCCGAAGGGGTCGCTCATCCTAAATGACATCTTCAACCCGCAGAAGATCACGGTAAAGAAAAGAGTAATTATAACTATCACGCCAAGAAGACCGGTTTCCTCTGCTATATTTGAAAATATGAAGTCTGTAAAAGACTCCGGGAGATAGAACATCTTCTGCCTTCCTTCTCCAAGACCTGCCCCGAAAGCGCCGCCGCTTCCAAAGGCCAGAAAAGACTGGACTATCTGAAACCCCACATTCTGCGGGTCGTCCCAGGGATTTAGGAATGCCATGATCCGTTTCTTCCTGTAAGCAACCCTGAAGACCAGGAGGTAGACCGCCGGAAGCGAGAGCAGCGCCAAAGAAAGCAGGTGGGTAACCCTTGCTCCGGCGCTATAGAGCATTATAAAAACAACGGCTGCTATGGCCATACTGGTTCCAAAATCCGGCTGCAGCATCATAAGGAGAAGGGTAAAGCCGAGGACCATTATGTGGGGAACTATCCCGACTGAAAAGGCCTTTACCCTCTCTCCCTTCTTTGACAGAGAATGGGCCATGTAAATTACCATGACCAGCTTCATAAACTCCGCAGGCTGAAAAGTGAACCCTCCGACCCTGAACCACCTTCTTGCGCCTGCTATATCAGTCCCTGCTTGGGGGATTAGGACAAGCACCAGTGAGATCAGAGCGACACCCAGAAGCGGATAAGCGAGTCTCTGATAAATCCTGTAATCTATCCTTGATACAACCAGCATAAAGAAGACCCCGACAGAGGCAAAAAAAAGCTGTTTCTTGAGGAAGTAATAACCGTCGTTATACCTCTTCATAGCCACAATGGAGCTTGAGCTGTAAACCATTACGACCCCTATGGCTAAGAGGGCCATAACAGCTATAAAAAGGATTGTATCGAATCTTCTTTCCATATCCTGTCTCTCTCATAACGCCCCCGCCTGACGGCGCCCGCTCTTATCTTAAGAGGGGCTTGGGGGGAGTTACGCAGTCAGCATCCTTCCGGCGGCGGCTCGGCCTCAACCTGTTTAATTGCATTCACCATCTCTCTGAACACCTTTCCCCTCTCGGCGTAACCGGAAAACTGGTCAAAGGATGAACATGCAGGGGAAAGCAGGACAGTGTCGCCTCTGACTGCCGTCCTCCTCACAACCTCCATTGCCTCCTTCAGGTTCCCCGCCAATACCGTATCCGCACACCGGCCGATGCTCTGGTTTATCTTGTCCCTTGCCTCTCCAAAAAGGACCATCCCCTTCACCTTTTCCTGTACCAGAGGAGCCATAACGCTGTAATCTCCACCCTTATCCTTCCCTCCGGCCAGGAGGATGACATTGCCTTCGAAACCGGCAAGGGCGCTCATAGTGGCCCCGATATTTGTCCCCTTGGAGTCGTTATAGTAAGAGACTCCGCCTATCTCCGCCACAAATTAATGCGGGAGAATATCTTCCCCTCCCTGTAATATATCCCGTCAACCACTTCCCTTTCCCTGCTGAACCCTATCTTACGTGGCTCTATCCCTTCTGTCAGCCTTTTTACCAGTATATCATCGGCGCTTATAACGGCATAGTCGGTGTGTCTCTGGTTCCTGTATATAAGCCCCTTTGCCTGAATGTAGGCCTCCATTGACGGATACCTGTCCAGATGGTCCTCAGTAATATTGAGAAGGATGGATATGTAGGGCCTGAAATCCCTTATCCCCTCAAGCTGGAAGGACGATATCTCAGCCACTATAAAATCTGCCTTATTATATTCCATGACATATTCAATTAGCGGGTTCCCTATATTCCCTCCCACAAAGACACTTTTGCCTGACTTCTTCAGTATCTCCCCGATCAATGTTGTTGTTGTGGTCTTTCCGTTAGTCCCTGTAATAGCAATCACAGGGACATCTATAAACCTTGATGCCAGCTCTATCTCGCTTATTATCTCAACCCCCTTATGCTGCGCCGCGCAGAGAGGCTTTATATCGAGGGGAACGCCAGGGCTCACAACTATCAGGTCTGCCTTTGTAAACCACTCCTCAGTATGCCTGCCTGTCTCTATCTCCAGGTCGAGACCTTTCAGGCCGTCAAGACTCTTGCTCAGCTTCTCCTCAGGAGATGAATCGCTCACCCTGACCATGGCGCCTCTGGAAACAAGGAATTTTGCGGTGGAGAGACCTGTGCGGGCAAGACCTACGACTAAAACTTTTTTATTCTTTAATTCCATGAAATTCCCTCACCCTGTAAATCATAACTCCCCGCCTCACGGCGCCCCCTCTTTATTAAAGAGGGGGTTGGGGGGAGTTTATTTTTTTATCTCAGCTTCAACGTGCTTATCGCCACCAGAGCCAGAATTATAGATATTATCCAGAACCTCACTATCACCTTGGGTTCGGCCCATCCCTTAAGTTCAAAGTGGTGGTGGATCGGGGCCATCCTGAATATCCTCTTGCCACGGAGCTTGAATGAGCCGACCTGGAATATGACTGACAGAGCCTCCATGACGAATATCCCTCCGACAATGGCAAGGAGTATCTCCTGTTTTGTTATCACCGCGAGGGTCCCGAGCGCTCCGCCAAGGCCGAGAGAACCTACATCACCCATAAAAACCTGGGCTGGATATGTGTTAAACCAGAGAAACCCCAGGGATGCCCCAACCATGGCGCCGCAGAATATCGAAAGCTCGCCAACCCCAGGGATATATAGTATTTGAAGATAATTGGCGATCTTTACATTTCCTGTAAGATAGGCGAACAGGAGGTATGTTGCAGACGCAGTCATGACCGGGCCTATGGCCAGGCCGTCAAGGCCGTCCGTCAGGTTTACCGCATTGGAGGTCCCCACTATGATAAAAATCACAAGCGGGATATAAAACAGGCCCAGGTCAGGCGCGAGATTCTTGAAAAACGGGAAGGCGAGGATGGTGTTGTAGCTCGGCTGAAAGTAGAGGAACAAAGCGACAATTGCGCTCACTGCCAGCTGCCCGCCCATCTTGTACCTGGGCCACAGACCTTCCGGGTTTTTCTTCACAACCTTCAGGTAATCATCAATAAAGCCGATAACTCCAAAACCTATGCTGACAAGAAGGAGAAACCAGACATACCTGTTTGTAAGGTCGCTCCAGAGCAGGGTAGAGATACCTATGGCAAAAATAATCAGTGTCCCTCCCATAGTAGGAGTCCCCTGTTTCTTCAGGTGCGTCTCAGGCCCGTCATCCCTGACCTGCTGCCCTATCTGTAAATTACCGAGCTTGCGTATAAGCCATGGCCCGAGTATAAAACTCACCAGAAGGGCGGTAAGGGTTGAGCCTACTGACCTGAATGTTATATACCTGAAGACGTTCAGGAAAGAGAACTCTGTATGAAGCGGATAGAGCAGATAATAAAACATATTGCCCCTTATTAAGGATGAAGGTTGAGGGCTAAAGGATGAATATGATCTATTTTAATTTCCTCCCTCATCCTTCCTCCCTCATCCTTTTTCTTTTATCCCTTCCACAACCTTTTCCATGGCCATTCCCCTGGACCCTTTCACAAGGACCCAGTCTCCACCCGTAAGTATGGTATTAACACGCCCGGACACATCCTTATAATCACTGCATATTACTATCTGTCCTTCATCCATCCCGCCATCCCTTGCGCCCCTTGAGGTGTGAATTGAAGAGAGGGGGCCCATGAGGAAGAGGCAATCAACCCCGGTAGACGCTGCCTTTTTACCTATCTCGTAATGGGCCTCCTCTGCATGGACTCCAAGCTCCAGCATATCTCCCAGCACCCTCCACTCCTCAAGCCCCTTCCTTATATCTTCAGGGCCTATCCCCACAGCAAGGCCCGCGGCAGCGGCGGCAGTAGCATTATAGATATTGTGAAGACCAAGTCCCATCAGTTTTACGGATAATGGTTTTTCTTTTAGATGCATTGAAATTGCAACTCCGCTTCCGTAACAACATGAATAATCTGTAAGAAGGGTCTTCACATCCGCGTCCGCACTATCTATGCCAAAGGTTACCATATTTCCCTTCCATCCCTTTGCAATCTCTCTAATATATGGGTCATCGGCATTGACCACGAAAGTCCCCTCTGCCTTTAGACCCTCCAATATCTCTCCTTTGGCCTTCGCAACACCCTCAATGCTTCCAAGGCCTTCCAGGTGGCCTGAGCCCACATTGGTTATAAGGGCAACATCCGGTCTACAGATATCCGAAAGCCTCTTTATCTCGCCAAAGCTGTTCATCCCAAGCTCCAGGACAGCGACATCATGGCTGTCATCTATCTTCAATACCGTAAGCGAAAGACCTATCAGGTTGTTCACGTTCCCCTCTGTCTTCAGCGCCCTGAACTTCTGAGAGAGGATCAACGCCGCCATCTCCTTAGTCGTGGTCTTACCGTTGGAGCCAGTTATTGCAACAACAGGGATCGGATGTCTCTCTCTCCAGAGCCTTGCTATATCCCCAAGGGCCCTGATGGTGTCGCCAACCTCGATGATAAATGCGGATTGCGGATTGCGGATTGCAGAATTTAACTCCGAACTCCAAACTCCAAACTCCGAACTCACGATTGCCCCACAAGCTCCCTTCTGTAGTGCAGTCTCTATAAAGTCATGCCCGTCAAAGTTCTCTCCTGTCAGGGCAATAAAAAGCTCTCCTGTCTTGATGCTTCTGCTATCTGTCGAAACACCGGAGAAAGCCCCCTCCGGTCTTCCATAGACCAGCTTTCCTTTGATTGCTTCAATTATCTCATTCCAGGTTGGTTTCATTTGCTCCGAGGCCGGGGACAGTCCCCTTTATCCGTAGAAACATGGCTTCAGCCATGTTAACAGTCCTAAAGGCCTGTTTCTACATATTCCTTATAGCCTTTATCGCTTCTTCCCTGTCGTCAAAGTGTATCTTCTCAGTCCCTATTATCTGATAATCCTCATGCCCCTTCCCTGCAAGAAGAACTACTTCGCCCTCTCTTGCCTCTTTTATTGCTTCCGTAATCGCTTCCCTTCTGTCAGGAATTACCTGCAGGGGCCTATGGCCATACGCCCCTACTATCCCTGATGTTATATCCTCTATTATTTTCAGAGGCTCCTCAGTTCTTGGATTATCGGAGGTGACAATAACGATATCGCTATACTCTGACGCAACCCTTCCCATTATAGGCCTCTTCCCCCTGTCCCTGTCGCCGCCGCATCCGAAGAGCGTTATTATCCTTTTATCAGTCAATCCTCTTATTGTCGACAAGACCCTCTCAAGGGCGTCTGGCGTATGGGCATAATCAACCAGGATTGTGAAGAGCTGACCTGCATCAACCCTCTCAAGCCTTCCTGGGACTTTCTTTAAGGCTGTTATCCCTCTTTCTATGACCTCGACCGGAAGGCCAAGGCCCACCCCGGCGCCGGCAGCAGCGAGGATATTGTAAAGGTTAAACTCCCCTATGAGAGACGATTTAATCTTTATCTCCCCCGAAGGCGTCGCCAGTGTCCCTTCAATCCCCTGTACGCCAAGCTTTATATCTTTAGGATAAATATCAGTTTCTATCCCTCTGCCTTTTATTCCGTACCCTATGACCCTTCCCAAAGCCCTTTTTGAGATATCCACTCCTTTAGGATCGTCCATATTTATTACAGCCGTTTTACCCTCATCTATAAAATCAGTGAAGAGCCTGGCCTTTGCCTCGAAGTACCTTTCCATAGTAATATGGTAATCAAGGTGGTCCTGGGTAAGGTTTGTAAATACCGCAACATCAAACAGGCACCCACCCACCCTTTCCTGACTCAGGGCATGTG
>JACQYJ010000024.1 GCA_016208525.1 Deltaproteobacteria bacterium
CTTGAAGAAGACATTGAGACCGGAACAGCGCTAATGATTGGAGAGATAGGCGGGACAGCCGAAGAAGAGGCTGCCGATTTTATTAAAAGCATGTCAAAACCGGTCTTCGCATATATAGCAGGGATGAGCGCGCCAGAAGAGAGGCGCATGGGACACGCAGGGGCGATCATCTCGTCCGGGCGCGGCACAGCAGTGGAAAAGATTGAAAGACTTAAGGATGCCGGGGTTACGGTAATAATGAATCCGGCAAGGATCGGAAGGACGGTGTCAGGTATGATGAGTAAGAGATAATAAAACCTCTATATTGCCTTAATCTCTCAACTGTAGCAGCTGTTCACCATAAACCTAAGACGGAAACCTTATAGCATCTAAACCATCCTCAGCAGAGAATATCCCTTCGCGGAATTTCGGCTGGATGATACTCATTATCTCGTGCTGTGTCCTGATGTCCACTGAGCTGCCTTTTTCAAGCCCCTTGAGCCTCTTCCTTATCTCCTTGGCCATGTTCAGGTTCTTTCTGCCGGTAGGATCCGCCCTGAGACACAGCGCCTCATCCTTTTTCGTAAGAAGCTCAATGGTTGCATCAAGGGAGAGGGCGCGGCACTCTTCCACATCCTCCATGCTCAAGGGCCACCTGGACATGGCCGATATAACCCTGACCACCCTCTTCAGATGTTCCACCCGGTTTAGGATCATCCAACTGGCAAATATCTGCCTGTTAACATTGAACGGCAGGATATTGTCCTCTAAAACCTTTTCCAGCAGGTCATCATTCCTTTTATGTTCCCCCTTGGCCAGGTCCTTCAATATCTCCCATACCTCACTTCCGGCATGAGTATCAAACCTGGTCTCCCAGTAGGCGTGCCTGAGTGTCCTGGCCTGGAAGGATGCCACCAGTTGTGTTGGGATATAGTAGTTATGGGCTACGATATCCTGGGCAAGATGGCTGAGGTAGCCGTATGCAAAGGCCTCCTGAGAATCGCTTTCCGCCTCAGACAGGACCTTCATGCCGATCTTCCAGTTGTGGCAGTGGCTGGAGTAAGGAGTAAACTTCTTCCCGAAGATGATGTCCGCTCCGATGCATCCGTAGAGATAGTCCGAGGGGTATCTGGACAGGAGTCTCTGAAGGGACGGGGCCAGTAATGTGATGTTCCTTAGCACCTCTGATCCGAGGTGGATATGTGTGGCAGGCCCCCAGCCCAGGGCTTCTCCAGGGATTAAAAATAGAAGCCCCAGGGTTATGAGGGAGATGACTATCAACTATGTTCCCCTTACTTCTTTTTTACTGAAACCTTTTTACCCATTACAGCAGCCTTCTTTGCAGCGGCCTTTTTAGTCGCTGTCTTTCCGCCCGGCGCCTTTTTCACCTTCTCTTCTGCCTGAACCCATGTTACAACTATTTCGTCCTTGTGGCTGTCGTGCCGGGCCACTCCATATTTAGGTTCGCCCTCTTTCAGTATATGCAGCTTCCCCTTATATGTCTTCTTGAGCTGCATCCCGATGTTCAGGGCAAGACGCTGGTTCAGTGTATGGACAACCAGCCTCTTTTTCTCGTCAACTATATCAAATATCCTCGAAAGATAGTGGGTTTTGAGGTCTATCTTCTCCTCGTTCCTTATGACCCTGAGGAGTTCGGCCTTATTCTGCTTCAGAACATCGCCCTGGATGTATACAGTCCCGCTATAATCCTTCACCTTTATCCTGTGGCATCCCTCGCACAGGACGTTCTCCACCCCTTTCGCATCGTGATACGCCTCATAGAGCTTCTCGTCATAGTGCCAGTGCTTCTCAGGACATACAGCGTGACAAACCTTACATACCTTCATTCTCTACCTCCGTCATTTAAAATAATTCAAACTCCCTGTTTATAACCTTTTTCCACAGAAAAGGCAACCCTTTCAATTCCATCTCAACTGCCTCTTCCGTAATCCTTTTTACTTCACCGTCATCAAGCCCCGACCTGACCTTCAGATCAACTGCCTGGGGCTCGGTTATAGGCCTTCCTATCCGGATCACGAGGTAGCAGTAAACATCTTCCACTCCATCTGCCGACGCCACCCTCTCTGCGATATTGCGGGCTACGATATTGTACAGCTTTCCCACATGGCTTATGGCGTTCTTCCCTGCCGTGGCTTCCAGGGTCATCGGTCTGTAGGGTGTAATCAGCCCCCCTACCCTGTTTCCCCTCCCTACCTGACCGTCATCTCCGCTCTCCGCGCTTGTCCCTGTGACTGTGATATAGACTGCCTCTCTTTCCGGGACGTCAGCGGTATTGACGGCCACCGACACCTTCCTGTCTGTAATGCCGCTGCAAAAAGATGTTACGAGAGATGAAACATTTTTTTTAATCTCCATATAATCTTTCAGGGAGGGGATCAGACTGGAGATAAACGCCACGGCAACAGTAAGGGTTATCTCATCCCCGATCCTCACCCCCATAACCTTTATGTCCTCGCCAGTATAAGGATGAACCACCTTGACCTCTCTGGAGTTCAGATAAATCTCAACCTCTCTAACCAGCCTCTCGGTCTCTGAGAGCGGATAGAAGGAGACCCCGATAGATGTATCGTTGGCCAGCGGAACCTCTCCCCCCTTCTCAAAGGCTGCAACGAGGTCTATGCTCCCAGGCCTTATCCTGTGCTCTATCTCTATATCTTTATTTATATCCAGGAACCGGAACGTCTCTTTCAACCACATTCTGGTGCCCTCAACAACCATTTCACCTATAGGGACAGGCGTTCCACCTACCTCCGAAGTAGCCCTTCCAACAAGAAGGAGGTATATCGGCTTTGTAACCCTCCCCCCGCCAAAGGCGACTTCGCTGCTCCCTCCTGCCAGGATACACTTGTCAACATTATGATGAAGGACCCTCCCGAACCTTTCAAGATAATATCTCGAAAGGGTTATGGAAAGCTCCTCAGCAGCCCTGTCACAGATGGTGTCCGGGTGCCCCTTCCCCTTCCTCTCCACGATCTCAACCTGTTGGGTATGGACAGGGACGGAGCTTAACCTTTCTATGTTGAGTTTCACTGAGTTCCCCTGAATGCAGTATAGCGCCGGGAAATGAGGCGGCAACAAAGACGTTGCTATGGGAAATATACCAGAGAAGCGGCAGAAGGGCAAGGGAGACGTGGCAGGAAGAGTTCTAAGAAGGGGTGCGATCCTCATCCGTCAGAGAATGGTAGACGCTCTCAAACTCTTTCTCCCTTTTTATAAATGCCTCAAGGACCTGTGGGTCGAAATGTTGCGGCAACGTCTTGCCATCCCCATTTGTGATGATCTCAACTGTCCGTTGATGAGGAACGGCAGGTTTATACGACCTTTTCGACCTCAGGGCATCATATACATCCGCCAGGGCCACTATCCTGCCTGAGACAGGAATCTCATACCCCTTCAACCCCTTTGGATACCCGCTTCCATCGTAATGCTCCTGGTGACATAAGGCGATCTCCCTGGCCATCTTCAATCTCGGCTCATCCCCAAGGATCATGGAGCCGTAAACCGTGTGGTCTTTGACCATCTTTACCTCTTCATCTGTAAGGCCTCCCTGCTTCCTCAGGAGGCTGATGTGGATATGTATCTTCCCGACATCGTGCATCTGGGCAAAAAAGCCTATGTCCCGGATAAAATCCGGGGGCATCTTCATTTCCACTGCCAAAATCCTTGAGTATTCATTTACCCTGACAATATGGTTCCCTGTCTCTTCGTCATTGGCCTCCGCAGCCCTGGCGAGAGCAGTAACAAGATACTTGAAGGCCCCGTCAATCTCATCCATCTTGCCGGAAATGGTAGTAAAGACATTATACAGGAGGAGGAAGCTCCTCAGGATGTCTGCATCATGGGGTGTGACCTCTTTCCCATAGTTAAACGCTGCCACCAGGCTGCCTGCCTTTTTAGAATCGCATATTGTTAAGTTATTTATGACCCCTATCTGATTTTTCATCTCTTCACCGAGATAAGTATTGCACTCATCTCCTCTGCAAATACGACTACTGCACTCTGTCAAGCCAATCTCTTGATCGGGGTGTTTTTCGGCGCGTCCAAAACTACCTTCTACACTGCCGGAAACGCGCCTCATTTTAACCCTGCCATCCTCATAGCTGTATAACATCCACTCTATATAATCTCCAACTCCTCTACCGAGAAGAAGATGAGTAGGGTTGGTTGTGGCATCAACATGGATTCTTAACAGCCGTTCTATGAGGTGCTTATTGGCTTCCCCTCCCCTAAAGGCCTCTGAGCTCAACTCTGCAAGCTTATTTTCAGCGAACATGGTGAGGTTATTGATATGCGAATATGCGGACTTGAGTTGATCATTCAGGGTCTTTTTCTTAAGGAGGGATTTTACCCTGGACTGTATCTCTATCTCGTTTACAGGTTTTGTCAGGAATTCATCTGCCCCGGATTCAAGGGCCTTTACCATATCCTCGGTCCCTTCAAGGGAGGTGACCATGACAACAGGGATGTCCCTGGTTTCCGTGTTTTCCTTTACCCTCCTGCAAACCTCGTAACCATCTATCTCCGCTTTATGACCCTGTAACCCAGGGGCACAAGATAATCCTCAAGTATGGCCAGATTAAACTCCTGGTCATCTACTGCAAGGACAGTATATTGGCTCTGAGTGCTGTCTTCCATCAAATCGTCACCCTCTTCGGAATCTGGTATTGTCAAAACCTAACCACAGAGAACACAGAGAAATACTTTAATATCAATGAACTACAAAATATTTTACTACCTCCCCCTCTGTACCCTCAGATTATCACTCGTTTTGTCTTCTCTTTAACAACTCAATGCTTGATTCATTCGTAAAAAGTCTTTTCTGTGGTTCGACAAGCTCACCACGAACGGAATAAAGTCAATGATTTCAACCAGACCACCGTTCGCCCTGAGCTTGTCGAAGGGTGATTTGGGACTTTTTACGAGTGCATCAATGCTTAATCTTTGTTATTCTTTTCTCCGATTTCTTCCTTTCTCTTCAGGATATTGCAAAGCTTTTTGAGGACACTGAGAATTTCTCTGTGGACTCTGTGGTTTCATTTTTCCTTTTCAGTTTTCATGTAACTTTTGACATTACCCGGAATCTGAAACGATTTTAGTATACATCCCCTTTTTTCGCAAGCATTTGGCATAATTGGTGTTACAGAAGTACGATCACTCCCTGCACAATCCTCTTCCTTGCTGCTGTTCTTAAAATAAGTGTTGAAATCTATTGCAATTAAACCTTTTTTTGTGCATATTATTAAGGTATCTTTTTTAGGAAAAGGGGGGAGAGATGAGCAGAAAGATGATTACTGTTGACGGTTGTACGGCATGCGCCCACGTGGTCCATGCAACAAACGAGATTATTACTATCTATCCTATAACGCCTTCCTCGCCGATCGCCGAGATATGCGATGCCAAGTCGGCTGCTGGAAAGGTGAACATCTGGGGCTCTGTCCCAAAGGTAAGCCAGATGCAGTCAGAGGGTGGGGTGGCCGGCGCTGTCCACGGCTCCCTTACCACCGGCGCCCTGGCGACAACTATCTCAGCCTCCCAGGGGCTTCTGCTGATCCTCCCGAACATGTACAAGATAGCGGGTGAGCTGACGCCGACGGTTTTCAGCATTACGGCCCGCTCTCTCGCATGTCAGGGGCTTTCGATATTCGGAGACCACTCTGACGTGATGTCTGCCAGGTCCACCGGGTTCGCCATGCTCTGTTCAAAGGATGTGCAGGAGGCCATGGACTTTGCTCTCATAGCCCAGGCTGCAACCCTTGAGGCAAGGATACCTTTCCTCCACTTCTTTGACGGATTCAGGACCTCCCACGAGGTGCAGAAGATAGAGGAGCTTACATTTGACGATATCCGCGCCATGATAGATGACGACCTTGTTATTGCCCACAGGATGAGGGGGCTTTCACCAGACAGGCCTGCGATAAGGGGGACCTCCCAGAACCCTGATGTCTATTTCCAGGGGCGTGAGACGGTAAACAAATACTATGATGCAACCCCTGCCATAGTCCAGAAGGCCATGGACAGGTTTGCAAAGCTGGTCGGCAGACAGTATCGCCTTTTCGACTACTACGGCCATCCTGAGGCAGACAGGGTCATAGTTGCTATGGGTTCCTCTGAGGACACTATAAGAAAGACCATTGACGCACTGAATGCAAAGGGTGAAAAGCTCGGGCTTATCCAGGTCAGGCTTTACAGGCCGTTCTCCATAGAGGCCTTTACTGACGCCCTTCCGACTACCGTTCAGAAGATAGCAGTCCTTGACCGCACAAAGGAACCTGGCGCCATCGGCGAACCGCTCTACCTTGACATCAGGACTGCCCTGGGCGAGGCGATGGAAAAGGGGATTGCCAGGTTCAGGACATATCCCAAGACCGTTGGCGGCAGGTACGGTCTCGGCTCCAAGGAGTTCACTCCCGCCATGGTCAAGGGGGTCTTCGACAACCTTGCAGAGACGAAGCCGAAAAACCACTTCACCATTGGTATAAATGATGATGTCGCAGGGACCAGTCTCCCTTATGACAGTTCATTTTCCATAGACGAAAAAGGGACTTACAGGGCCATGTTCTATGGTCTCGGCGCCGACGGCACGGTTGGGGCCAACAAGAATACCATCAAGATCATAGGCGGAGAGACAGACAACTATGCCCAGGGCTATTTCGTCTATGACTCCAAGAAGTCCGGCGCCATGACCACCTCTCACCTGCGTTTCGGAAAGGAGAAGGTGAACGACCCCTACCTCCTTACAACGGCCAACTTTGTGGCATGCCACAACCCATCGTTCCTTGAGAAGTACGACATGCTCGAAAACGCAGAGGAAGGGGGCACCTTCCTCCTGACATCATCGCACAAGAAAGAAGAGGTCTGGGACACACTCCCTGCTGAGGTTCAGCAACATCTGATCTCCAGGAAGATGAAGTTCTATATAATAGACGCCATAGCCCTTGCTGAAGAGATCGGTCTCGGCTCAAGGATCAACATGATAATGCAGACGGCGTTCTTCATAATATCCGGCATCCTCCCTAAGGATGAGGCTGTAAAAGCAATCAAGAAGGAGATAGACAAAACTTATGGGAAGAAGGGAACAAAGGTTGTAGAGATGAACTATGCGGCAGTTGATACTGCTCTTAAGAACATAGTCGAGGTTCCGGTTCCGGCTAAGGTCGCCGCTACAAAGATGATGAAACCGGCTGTCCCTGACCATGCCCCCGATTTTGTTAAGCACGTAACCGCAAGGATGATAGAGGGGAGGGGTGATACCCTCCCTGTCTCCGCCATTCCGGCAGACGGAACCTGGCCCGTGGGAACAACCCAGTACGAGAAGCGCAACGTCGCCGTCCATATCCCGATATGGGAGCCGGATATCTGCATCCAGTGCGGCCAGTGTTCCTTTGTATGTCCGCACGCAACCATCAGGATCAAGGCATACGATGCTGAGTATCTGAAGAATGCCCCCGCAGGTTTCAAGTCTGTTGATGCAACAGGCTCGGCGCTGAAGGGGATGAAGTTTACGGTCCAGGTTGCGCCTGAGGACTGCACCGGCTGCGCCGCTTGCGTTGTCACCTGCCCCGCAATGAAGAAGGATGAACAGGGGAACAAGCTCCCTGACTTCAAGGCCATAAACATGAAAATACAGGAGCCGCTGAGGGATGCAGAGGCGGAGAACTACAATTACTTCCTCAGTATCCCCGATACAGACCCTTCAAAGTTCAATGCCGGGACTGTTAAAGGGAGCCAGTTTATAAAACCCCTCTTTGAATATCACAGCGCATGTCCCGGCTGCGGCGAGACTCCATACATAACGCTTCTTACCAGGCTCTTCGGGGACCGCCTTCTTATCGGAAACGCCACGGGATGTTCATCCATATATGGCGGGAACCTCCCGACTACGCCATACACCTCAAGGCCTGATGGGAAGGGTCCTGCATGGTCAAACTCTCTCTTTGAGGATAACGCCGAGTTTGCCCTTGGGATGAGACAGAGCATGGACAAGTTTCATGCCCAGGCCATAGAGTTGATTGACAAACTTTCTGCAAATCCTGCCTACAGCGATTATGTAGGGCTCTTCAACTCCATAAAGAGTGCGGACCAGACAACCCAGTCAGGGATCGAGGAGACAAGGAGGCTTGTAGAACAGCTTAAGGAAAGGCTGAAAAAAGATAATTCCCCTGATGCCAAGAGCCTCCTGTCCCAGGCGGATTATCTGATAAAAAAATCGGTATGGGCCGTAGGCGGCGATGGATGGGCCTATGATATAGGTTACGGCGGAGTAGACCAGGTGCTGGCATCCGGCGAGAACATCAACCTCCTTATCCTTGACACGGAGGTCTACTCCAACACCGGAGGACAGATGTCAAAGTCCACGCCTCTGGGCGCCATAGCCCAGTTCGCGGCAGGCGGAAAAAGGACCCCGAAAAAGAACATAGGTCTTATCATGTCTATGTACGGGAATGTATACGTGGCCCAGATAGCCTACGGAGCAAACCAGTCCCAGACAATCAAGGCGTTCCAGGAGGCCCAGGCATACAACGGCCCTTCCCTTATAATAGCGTATTCACAGTGCGTTGCACACGGCATAGACATGAGCCGCGGGACAGAGCAGCAGAAGAAGGCCGTAGCCTGCGGCCACTGGCCCCTATTCCGTTACAACCCTGAGTTGGAAAAGCAGGGTAAGGCCCCAATGACAGTAGACAGCCAGGAACCAACAATTCCTTTCGAGGAGTATGCGTATAACGAGAACAGGTACAGGTCTCTTAAGGCAGCAAGGCCGGAACTGGCAGCAGAGCTGATGAAGCAGGCAAACGCCCTGGCGAAGAGGAAGTATCACTACCTGAAGCACCTGGCAAGCTGGACACCGGAGGAATAGAGGGTTAAGATTTTATCTATAATAATAGAATTTGTAGGGGCAGCCATTGCGGTTGCCCTTTTTTTTAGACTACTTTCAGCCCCTTTTTATTCCTTGCCTATACAGTCCTTCTATAGTACGCTATTTAGACTGGAGGTGTTAAATGAAGGTCTCTGAAGATATTCGTCCTGTCTCATATTTGAAATCAAGAACTGCCGACATCTTGGCCCAGATTAATGAAACTCACAGAGCCGTAATTATCACGCAAAATGGCGAGCCACGGGGAGTTTTGCAGGATACTGAGTCGTATGAAAGGATGAAGACGGCTATAGGTTTAATGAAGTTACTGGCCCAGGGAGAAGAGGACATTCGCCATGGTCGTTCATCTGAGCAGAATGAGGTTTTTTCACGGTTGAGCAAGAGGCTTAAATCCAGGAAACGGCGTACCGCTGATGAACCGTAAGCATGCTGTCAGATGGACAGACACGGCTGAAAAAGACCTGGAGGCCATCCTGGACTTCATTGCCGAAGAGAGTATGGATGAGGCACTGAATATATTGGAAAGACTGAGAGAGCGGGCCGCAAACCTGTACTCAATGCCGGAGCGTGGCCGGATAGTGCCGGAACTCAAAGAGCAGGGGATTTTTATCTTCAGGGAAATTATTTCTTCACCCTACCCCCACTCTCCTGACCCCCATTCTCCCTTTTACTCTTTTCCCACAAGAACATGATTGACAGCCGGTATATTTAAGGTATAACCTAAATCCTGCAATCGAACCACAGAGCACACAGAGGAAACCCTTTAATGCCAAAAGAAAACCCCTGTTTTAAATCTTTTCTCTGTGCACTCAAAAGGTGACTTTTAAAAGCCCAGTAATTTTTAAATCTAAAGCATGAGAACACAGAGAAGAAAAGGGTTTTAAAAGGTTTTTATACCAAAATTTATCTCTGTGGTCTCTGTGGTTTGCAGTTTTTAGGTATAAGGATGTTGATTTATATGAAAGCTCGTGAATTTGACAAAAAATTTGATGAAGGAGACGATATCTCCAAATACCTTGATGTGTCTAAGGCAAGAAGACCGGAGCGGGAACAGAAAAGGGTAAATGTTGATTTTCCCTTGTGGATGATCAACTTATTGGACAAAGAAGCAGGCCGTCTGGGTGTTCCCCGGCAATCCATCATAAAGGTCTGGGTTGCCGAGCGGCTTGAAAAGGCATTTTGATTCTAAAGATGGCAGGGAAAAGGGTTGCGTCCCCTTTTCCCCCTTTTCCCCCGATTCTAAAGATGGTAGGGAAAAGGGTTGCGTCCCCTTTTCCCCTAAGTATCTTATTGATGGAACCTTGACTACGCCGAATAAAGGTTATATTGAATTACGGTCTGTGTGGATTATAGATAATGGTCAAGTCTTGCCGCGTTTTGTAACAGCTTACCCGGCGCCTGACAGGAGGTGAAAATGTTCAAAGAATTAGATACGGTTGTACTTACACATGATATTGAAAAAAATGATCTTAGGAGTGGCGATGTAGGCGCAATAGTCCATTGTTATACAGACGCTGAAGCCTACGAAGTTGAATTTGTTACTGCGGAAGGGAAGACGGTCTCCGTTCTTACTCTTTCGGAGGAAGAGATAAGATCAATGAGCAACAGAGAGATATTGCATGTTCGAGAGATTGTGAAACAGGCTGCCTGATAGTAATACGGCGGGCTGAGCCCGCCGTTTGTGGTTTTATCGTCTTTTGGTGGGCGCAGCCCACCCTACCGGACTGAATTCATGCTTACCCTCCCGGAAAATTTCCGGTAGAGTACCTTTCAGAGGAGTTGATGTAAATTCAAATCGAAAAAAAATACATGAGATGCTTTGTCTAATAAATTTAAATAGTTGTAAGGTACATTAATTTTTTAACCGGACACTAGTGTCCTAATATATATAAATAAAGAGAGTGGAGGGATAAAAATGAAGACACTTGTGGATATAAACGATAGCACCCTGAAAAAGGCCATGGCGCTGTCAGGCGCTCATACTAAAAAGGACACCATCATGTTGGCCTTAGAAGAGCTCATCAGGTTGCGACTCCGGCAGAAGCTCAAGGGTATGGCCGGAAGCGGGGTTATGGATATGGGATTGGCAGAATTGAAGGAATCCCGCCAGAGAAGGGAACCGATACATAAAGGGCTGAAGGCGGGAAGGGAATAATGAGTGAGCTTGTCCTTATAGATACAAGCGGATGGATATGTTTTTATGCGAGAAAGGGTTTCGAGGAGATAAAGAATACCATTTCCCTGCTACTCGATGAAGACCGGGCAGCAATTGCTGGTCCTGTGCTGATTGAACTGATTCAGGGGGCGCGAACAGAGAAGGAAAAAGAAGATATTCAAGACTGTGCAAAGGGTCTAAACTGGCTTGAAGTAAGTGATAATCACTGGCATAAAGCGGCAGAGCTTGCCTTTGGATTGAGAAGAAGAGGGATTACAACCTCGTCTATGGATACAATAATTGCAACCCTTGCCATAGAGCATGACTGCCTTCTGCTTCACAAAGACGCCCACTGCGACATGATTGCAAAACACTCTTATCTAAGGTGCTATAATTCTCTCCACTAAAAGCAGGATGAACCTTTTATTTTCCTAAACGCTCCTGAAAAGACTCTCTGCCTTACTGGTTCTGGTAAGCCGTGCCATTAAATGGTCGCTGTCCCTGATTTGTCTGATTTCGCTCTGCCGTCATCCATGCTCGCCTTTTCACTCTTCTCCTGTATCCGGCCATTGCGCCTGCAAAACCCACAACTATCAGCGTCCATAGAGGATATTTCACCCCATATACCACCAGCGTCAAGGCCCATCTTGTGGCTGTTCTCAGGGTTTCATGCTTGCGGATAAAGTCGGCTACGGGCGGAGAATAGCTGTAGTAGATATTTACAAATGCCCTTCCAGGCGCATTTGTCAGGAGATAGTTGTCTCTAAACTCCCTCAATACCATTACATGCGGGTCGAGGTACGAGCCATAGGCTGCGGTTGCGATAAAGCAGCCGGTCTTGGACTGTGTTGTGTCGGGGATATCGGAGGATGTGGTATCAGCTACAATCATCTTTGGGGCAAAACTGCTCGTTGTCACCGCTGCCGTCTTCTCAACAGAATACCAGCTCTCATTTCCTGCAGTCTGTTTATCATTAACGATAGTATTTGGGTCATTGGCAACAGATGCGGCTGTTGTATCGTAAGCCGTGACTGTCACATAGTATGTCCCTTTCGGAAGACTCCCGATTGTGTATGTTGTGACATTCCCCACATCTACAGAATTGGCATAAGGGAAGCCGGATGTTGTCCCCCAATAGACCATATACCCAGCCTTATCCCCCTCTGTATTTGCTGTCCAGTTTAAGGTAATCTCCCCTGTCCCTGCCGCAGCAGTAAGACCTGTTGGCGGGGAGATGGGTGCATCTGCGCGGATAGCGCTCTCCCATGGGTTATAATCCACAATCCCCTTTGTGGCATCATCAAACCAGTCATATACCCAATATTGAGATTCCGTTGCTCCTCCCCACCAGTTGTTTTTTGCATCCAGATTGGCGGAACCCTGGCCTGTTGAATTATAAAATTCATAAGTAGCAGTATTGCCAAAGATGTTGTTAAAATTAAAAATAGGCACTCTGCAAGCATCTATCACGAGTGCATAGTTTGGCGTAGAAGCAGTTGCCTTATTTCTGGCAATGGTATTGTATTGAATAGCAAAATCAGCCACCCAAAAACTGTGTTATAGATTATATGATTATTTGAGATAGTGCTGACAATACCGCTACTATAGACACTATAGTAATTATAATATAATCCTCCCGCACTGTCAGAGGCTGTATTATTGCTGATTATGTTATTGGAGATAGAGATAGCTACATCATAAAAATGATCAACATATATACCCCCACCACTATATGCTGTATTACTACTTATTATATTATTATCAACCATACCAACAACATAAGTTTGATTATAGAAGTCGCCGACGTATATGCCACCCCCACTATACGCAGCCGTATTACCTTTAACAATATTCTTAGAAATGGTAACCGTACCCCTCTGAACATGGACTCCCCCACCTTTCCCCGTGGTTGCGTTGTCATTTATGGTATTATTGAAAATTATTACCGTCCCGCTTTGCAAACTAACCCACACACCGCCACCTCCACTATACCATGAATATGACGCAGTATTGTTTGTTATTGTATTGTTGGCAATAGTTATAGTAGCTCCCACAGCACCCCCTGACAGATTTATCCCGCCGTTACTATTCGATTGAATAGTATTATTTGATATCTTCAGATTACTATTTACATACGCGTTAATCCCCGATGCCCCAGTGTTTAAAGTCCCGTTATTTCTAATGGTGCAGTAGTTTATTAACGGATGGGCATTGTTCAGCCGCACTGCGCCGTTGTTGTTGACAGCTACTCCGCCCGCATACTCAACCACGGCAAATTCAAGAACAGAGCCGCCTGTATAGTTCCCGCTTCCGTCATAAGTTGCATCCGTGCTTGTATCGCTGAATAGGATGTACCCCCAATCCCCTGCCGCAGGCGCGGACTTATTAGATGTAAAGGTGATCTTGTCGGAGCTTGTTCCCCTTGCGATGAGCGTTCCGTCTATCTGCAAAGACTTGCCGCTGTCGAATTTAACGGTTACCCCCGGCTCTATGGTCAGGGTGACGCCTGCGTTTACAAGTACGCTGCCGGATAAGATGTAGGGGCTGTTTGCCAGGGTCCATGTGGTGTTGCCGGAGATGGCTCCGCTGGTATTTGTTCCCTTCGTCGTTCCGCCTGCCGATGAGGACTGTGCCGATTCGTTCCCCGCTGCATCGTATGCAGATACGGTGTACGTGTATGCCGTTCCGCCGCTGCCTGTAGTGTCGCTGTATGCGGTGGTTGTGGAAGTCGCGAGATATGTCCCGCCCCTGTAGATTTTATAACCAGACACGCCATTGGCATCGGTTGCTGCCGTCCAGGAGAGGTCAATCCTTGTATCGCTTATGACGGTTGCGGAAAGTCCTGTCGGGATTGTGGGGGCGGTCACGTCTATCGTCCATGTGTATGTTGCCGGTGTCGGGTCTGTGTTGCCTGCGGCATCCGTGGTTTTTACATCAAAGGTATGGCTGCCTTCGGCAACCGTATAAGAGGCTGGACTGGTGCAGGATGAATACCCGCCGCTGTCTATCTGGCATTGGAATATTGAGCCTGTCTCTGTTGAAGTGAAGCTGAAGCTTGCAGAGGTTGAGTTTGATGGATTGGATGGCTGTGCAGTAATGGTTGTATCGGGCGCTGTCGTATCAATCGTCCATGTGTAGGTTGCGGGTGTTGAGTCAGTATTTCCCGCTGAATCTGTTGCCCTGACATCAAAGGTATGACTCCCTGCCGTTAATCCTGTATATGCCTTCGGGCTTGTGCATGCAGAATAACCCCCGGTATCTATCTGACACTGGAAT
>JACQYJ010000059.1 GCA_016208525.1 Deltaproteobacteria bacterium
TATTATATTAAAGGGAGGTTAATAACGGTCAAGTAGTCAGGGTAAAGTGGAAAAAAAACGGGGTGTGGAGCAGGGAATCTCTGGCAGAGGTAGTCTTGATGACTGATTAAGTCGGTATTAGCCATTTTAACGACTTCTTTTCCGTTTGGCAACCCTGGGGGGCACAGGCCTTTTCTTGGCTGCTATCCTTTCCTGTATCCCTTTGATTCTTAACTCCAGTACCCTTTCGTCGTGGTACGTCCCCCTAAGAAGTTCCAATATTGAAAGGGCATCCTGGAGGTTCCCATCTTCCTCTTTGGCCAGGGCGATCTCAAACCTGGCGTCGGCTGCAAACCTGCTGTCTGGAAACCCTTCCAACAGTCCCTCAAACTGTTTTATTGCCTCGCCTGTCTTTCCTTCGAGATAATAGGAGTTGGCTATCTGGTAGTGTACGTCGTCAGCGTAATCTATGTCAGGATGCTCTTTCAGTATTTTTTCGTACTGTTCCCTGGCCTTGCCAAACTCCTTCAAAAGCACATGGCACCGGGCCATCTGATAGATCGCCTTGTCGGCCTCTTTCGGGAATACCTTGATAAAAAGCTTATATTCGGCTACTGCCCCCTTCAGGTCTCCGAATTTATCCTTATAGATATCCGCTACTTTTCTCTGAGCGTCCGGAGAAAAAGGGCTTTCCGGGCTCATCTCAACAAGCCTTCTATACGCCTCTATGGCCTTCGAGTAGTCCCGCAGGTTGAGATAGTTGATATTGCCGATCTGATAGAGGGCATCGGTTGCGAGATGCCCCTTTGGGGAATCCGAGACGACCTTCTCGTATTGGGCAACAGCCTCTACGTATTTCTCCGCCTCCCACAGCTCCTCACCCTTTTTGTATGCCTCCCCACCTGACCTGTCGCAGGCGGAAAGAAGGGACAGACAGAGAATTACGACCCACCGGCCACCGACCACCTGCCACCGACCACTGTGTTTCTTATTCACCCTTTTCCTCTTCTTCCTTCTCGGCGAGACGCGCCACACCCACAACCTTTTCTCCGCCTTCGACCCAGATAAGCTTCACGCCCTGGGTGTTTCTTCCTATTACGGATATCCCCTTTACCCCTGTCCTGACTACTTTGCCGTTACTGGTTATCATCATTACATCATCGTCGTCTATCACCTGCATGACGCTGACAACGCTGCCGTTCCTCCTGGAGGTCTTTATAGTGATGACTCCCTTGCCTCCTCTGTGCCGGAGAGGGTATTCAGTCAGGTCTGTCCTCTTCCCGTAACCGTTTTCTGTGGCTGTTAATATTGTTGTCCCTTCGGCAATCACCTGCATGCTGACGACCTCATCGTCATCCTCAAGCTCCATCCCCTTGACGCCTCTCCCAACCCGTCCGATCTCCCTTACCTCTTCCTCTTTGAAGCGGATGGCCTTGCCGTTCTTTGTGCTGAGTATTATGTCCTTGCTCCCGTCTGTAATATCCACGGCAACGAGGCTGTCTCCCTCATCAAGGCTCAGCGCAATGATCCCCCCTGTCCTCGGATTTGAGTATGCCATAAGGTCCGACTTTTTGACTATGCCGTTCTTTGTCCCCATGACTATGTTCCTGTCCTTTGAAAACTCCCTGACAGGAAGCATGGCAGTTATAGTCTCGCCTTGTGCAAGGCTCAGGAGGTTCACAATCGCCTTACCCTTTGTAGTGGGGCCGCCGAGGGGAAGCTCATGCACCTTCAGCCAGTATACCTTCCCGATGCTGGTAAAGAAGAGGATGTAGCTGTGGGTTGAGGCCACGAAGAGGTGTTCCACAAAGTCCTCCTCCCTGGTAGTCATCCCCATCTTCCCCTTCCCGCCGCGATGCTGGGACCTGTATATGCTCAATGGGTTCCTCTTGATATACCCTGTGTGGGATATGGTCACAACCATATCCTCCTCTGCAATCATGTCTTCTATGCTTATATCCTTGCTCTGATCGATTATCTCTGTCCGCCTGTCGTTTCCGAACCTGTCCCTTATCTCCCTGAGTTCGTCAACGATGATGTTGAGGAGGAGCCTCTCGCTCCCAAGTATCTCCTTCAGTCTTTCTATAAGCTTCAGGGTTTCCCTGTGCTCCTCCATTATCTTGTCCCTCTCAAGGCCTGTGAGCCTCTGGAGCTTCATGTCAAGGATCGCCTGGGCCTGGACTTCCGTAAACCTGAACCTTGCGATCAACTTACCCTGGGCGTCCTTTGGAGATGATGCCGCCTTGATAATGGCGATCACCTCGTCCAGGTTCTCCAGTGCGATCTTAAGCCCCTCCAGAATGTGCGCCCTGGCCTCCGCCTTTTTAAGGTCAAAGATGGTGCGCCTTGTAACCACCTCTTTCCTGTGTTTCACAAAGCACTGGAGGGTCTCCTTGAGAGTCAGCACCCTTGGCTGGCCGTCCACAATTGACAGATTTATTATCCCGAAGGAGTCCTGCATGGATGTAAACTTGTAGAGTTGATTTAGTATGGCCCCTGCTATTTCGTCCTTCTTAAGCTCTATGACGATCCGCATCCCCTCTCTGTCCGACTCGTCCCTCAGGTCTGCGATCCCTTCTATCTTCTTGTCCCTGACAAGCTCCGCAATCTTCTCAATGAGCCTTGCCTTGTTGACCTGGTATGGGAGTTCTGTGACGATTATCGCCTCCCTCTCCCCCTTCTTCTTTTCAATTACCGTCCTTGCCCTCATCTGTATGATGCCGCGTCCGGTCATGTAGGCCTGCGCTATCCCTTCTTTCCCGTGGATAAAACCTGCCGTTGGAAAGTCTGGCCCCGGGATATGCGCAATCAGCTCGGGTATGGTTATATCGGGATTGTTTATCAGATTTATCGTCCCCTCAATAATCTCTCTCAGGTTGTGCGGCGGGATATTGGTAGCCATCCCCACGGCAATTCCGCCTGAGCCGTTCACAAGGAGGTTCGGATATCTGGCAGGAAGGACGAGGGGCTCCACAAGGGAGTCATCGTAGTTAGGTCCGAAGTCCACAGTCTCCCTGTCTATGTCCTCAAGGAGTTCCTCTGCAAGCCTTGACATCCTAATCTCGGTATAACGCATGGCAGCAGCCGAATCCCCGTCCACTGAACCGAAGTTCCCCTGCCCGTCTACAAGTGGATAACGCATGGAAAAGTCCTGCGCCATCCTGACTATGGAGTCGTATACAGCCACGTCCCCGTGGGGATGGTATTTACCTATGACGTCTCCGACTATACGGGCAGACTTCTTGTAAGGCTTGTCGTGGGTGTTCCCGAGCTCGTTCATGGCAAAGAGTATGCGCCTGTGGACAGGCTTGAGTCCGTCCCTCACATCCGGCAGCGCCCTCCCAACGATAACGCTCATCGCATAATCGAGGTAAGACCTCCGCATCTCGTCTTCTATATTAATTGTTGTAACATGCTGATTTTCCTGCATTTTTCTCCCTTTTTCGCCGGAATTTTTGAAGTTCAATTCTATTCGTTTTTTTACAAAAAGTCAATGAAAAACCCTTGACAAAAAGCTCATTTTATAGGAGTTTAGATAGGTTCTAATAACCGTTGAGGCGCTTATGTCGAAAGAGATCGTTCCATTAAGTCTGGATGACAAAAAACTCCTTATTGAGATAGCCGCAACAATGGCCAGGTACGAAGAGGAGATTGCAGAGAAGTGGGAAGACCTCTTTGTCAAGTCGAGAGTGCTTAGCACCCTTGATCATATCTATCACAATGTTATTGCCATACTGGCCAGGGCTTACTTCAGAGGGATGGAAAAGGAGAGAGAGCTGTTCGTAAACATACTTGCCCACGACCTGAAAAATCCTCTGACAGTTATCGTCGGCTTCTCTGAACTAATTATTGAGGGAAGCCGCGCAGGAACCCTCTCTATGGATAAGGAGTACGTCTATCTCAATATGATCAAGGATAGTGGCGTGAGGATGCGTCAGCTTATTGACAGCACCTTGTACTATGGAAAGCTGAAGAGCGGCAAATACAGTTTAACCATTTCAGAGTTTGATGTGGCCAATATCGCCAGGGAAGCGGCGTCATATCTTTCAACTGAGGCTGAAAAGACCCCTGTTTCCATCTATATCAACGGTCATCAGCTAAGAAAAGAGGTTGAGGAAATGACCCCTGTTATGATTGTGGGGGACAGGGATCTGATACTCAGAGGTGTTGGCAACTATATCTCAAATGCTGTAAAGTATGCCGGCTCAATGGTCGAAGTCTCTTTCCAGGAGAGGGATGAAGATGTCCTCATCTCCGTTAAAGATGACGGTTCCGGGATCCCGTCAGAGCATATAGATTTAATATTTGGGGATTATTACATGGTTCCTGGCGGAAAACCTGGAACCGGCCTGGGACTTCCAAGTGTGAGGATGATTGCGGAACTGCATAATGGAAAGGCGTGGGCTGAATCTGAAGATGGACAGGGGAGCATATTCTACCTCCGACTCCCTAAGAGACAGGAGACAGGGCATTAAATGGATCTGCTTCTTCTTTTTAAGGGATTGGTTCTTGGTATAGTCGAGGGAGTCACTGAGTTTATTCCCGTGTCATCAACAGGCCATCTCATCCTGGCCGGCGACCTTATTGGATTTGATGACGAGAGGGCCAAGGCGTTCGAGATATTTATCCAGTTAGGGGCTATTCTGTCAGTGCTCTGGATTTACCGTGAAAGACTGTTGGACACTGTTCGGAATATCCCGAGAAGCGCCAATGCCCGCAGGTTTGCCGTAAATATCGTAGCCGCCTTTCTTCCGGCAGCCGTCATAGGACTAATAACACACAAGGCGATCAAGGCATACCTCTTTAACCCTGTTACGGTTGCTGTAGCCCTTGTAGTCGGAGGGATAGCCATA
>JACQYJ010000060.1:0-15534 GCA_016208525.1 Deltaproteobacteria bacterium
GATAATTCTATGCCTTCAGTCTCCCTTATGATGCTGATTATCCTGCTGCCCATCCTTCCGGCAGCGCCGGTGAGTATGGTCTTAACCATTTTTATTCTCCCGAAAGAAGCTGTCAGCGTTCAGCCGTCAGCAGTCAGCATAACCCCGCTTAGCTGAAAGCTGAGCGCTAATCGCTGAATGCTAACTAAGTCAGCCCATAATCCTTCATGACCTTTTTGAGCTTATTGAGATTCCCTTCCGACATAGAGCACAGCGGGAGCCTCATCTCCCCGGAGACCTTCCCCATCAGTGACAGCGCGGTCTTTACAGGGATCGGGTTTGTCTCATAGAACATCGCTCCATTTAACGGCAGAAGCCTGTAATGCAGATCAGTGGCCTTCTTCATGTCCCCTGCAAAATAGGCGTCGCAAAGGTCCGCCATATCCTTTGGGGCCACATTGGCGACAACCGATATAACACCATGTCCGCCTATCGCCAAGGTCGGATATACAGTGAAGTCATCGCCGGACAGCAACAGGAAATCCTTTGGGGAGAGGTTTATCACATCGCTTATCTGCTTCAGGTCGCCTGTGGCCTCCTTTATCCCGACAATATTCTTTATCTCTGCAAGCCTCGCTACTGTCTCAGGGAGCATGTTCACACCAGTCCTTCCAGGGACGTTGTAGAGAATTATAGGTATGTCCACCTCTTCGGCGACCTTCCTGTAGTGCTGATAAAGCCCTTCCTGAGTAGGCTTGTTGTAGTAAGGCGCTATCAAAAGCGCCGCATCAGCCCCTGCTTTTTTGGCATGTTTGGTAAGCCTTGCGGCCTCAGCTGTGTTGTTTGAGCCTGTGCCTGCAATGACAGGAACCCTGCCGTTAACGGCTTCTATCGTAAGTCCTATGATCCTCTCATGCTCCTCATGGCTCAGGGTTGCCGTAAATATAGGACAGTCCCCTAAGATTTTTATTTACTCATAGCTCATAGCTCATTGCTGATTATTTCCATCCTTCTTCCCAAAGCTGCCCCTCATAAACCACACGGGCCTCTCCATCGAGAAAGACCTTTTTAAAATCGCTCCCGTCCTTTTCAAAATGGATCGTAAGGAGGCTTCCCCCCTTAGTTTTGACATTTACAGGAGAATCTACCTGCCCGCTTGACGCAGATATGAGAGCAGCCGCAACAGACCCGGTCCCGCAGGCCAGGGTCTCGTCCTCCACACCCCTTTCATACGTCCTGATATTTATATGAGACCTGTCATGCACGGCAATAAAATTGACGTTCGTTCCTGCAGGTTGAAAGTGCGGGTGAAAACGTATTGCCTTTCCCGTCTTCCGAACATCGTAGTTCTCAAGCTCCTGGACAAATTTTACCACGTGAGGGACACCGGTATTAACAAAGTTCACGAGGTACTCCTTTCCTTCGATTGGAAGCCTTACGTCAAGCTCCAGGGCGTGTGGTTTAGACATCTCAAGCCTTACCCTGTGTCCGAGCGCCTCAGCATGGATAATCCCTGCCAGTGTCTCAAGAGAAAGCTTCTCTCCCGCAATCCCTTTAAGATAGGCGAATCTGGCGGCGCATCTGGCTCCATTTCCGCACATCTCCGCCTCGCTGCCGTCCGCATTAAAGAAGTGCCACTTGAAGTCAGCCTTATCTGAGTTTGTAATCAATACGACACCGTCGGCCCCGACGGATACGCCGCGCCTGCAGACCTTCTCCACGAAATCGGTACAGTTGTCATGGTCTATGATCCCAAGGCGGTTATCTATAACTATGAAGTCATTTCCCGCCCCGCTCATCTTGAAAAAATCTATCTTCATTATCCCCTCCGCGACTTTCAGGATTATAATTTTTACATAAAGATCCTTAAAGGTCAATAAAAAGCTCGGACAATCTATTCAGTCAGCAAGCTCAACCCACGCGGACAAAGCAGGATAGTAAAGACCTTACTGTTTATTTTCTCAGCATTCCACTCCGTAAGACCTTCTCTGACTATCCTGCAAAGGTATCCATGAACCACAGTCCCCAGATGCTTTATTCCCTCTCCTGCCCAGTTAAATTCAGGTTCAGCGGATATGGAGGGAATGTCAGGCCCCGTGATGCCAACCTGAACAGGCCCGGCAGGCTCAGGAGATTCCCATGCGGATGAAAGCCGCTTCAGTCTCAGAATAACTTTATCTGACTTGTCACTCTCAATATCCCCGCCAGTACTTTCTATCAGCATCTCAGGCCTCAAGATGTGCTGAATGGACGCGAGGACCGATCCCGATGAAGCAGTTATCCCCCCCTTCTCCGTTTCCTTGACCTCTCCAAACAGATAGAGCCTCTTCCTTGCCCTTGTGGCAGCGACGTAGAAAAGCCTCGTTCTTTCGAGATCCTCCTTCAATGCATCTACTCCGTCCATGTACCTGTAGATGGCGCTTTCCGTCTTCCCTCCCCTGCTGCCAATCGGCGCAAGGAGAAGGTGTTTGCCCCTTTCCATCCAGAGGAGGAGCTTCTTGTCCCTCCCTCTTGTGGTCTTGCCAAGCCCCGGGAGGATCACATGGTCAAATTCAAGTCCCTTTGCCTTGTGAATGGTCATTATCTCGACCTGCTTTCCGTCTCTTCCAGATGGAGTGGCATAAAGAGATTCTATTCTGGCTTCAAGACTGCCCTGGGAACCTGCCTCGCCCCCCGTGCTGACGGAATCGAGCATATCAAAGAAGGCGTCTGCATCCTTCATGGCTGAGTCATCCACGCATGCAGGGCCGCCCAGCTCTATCCACAACCCCTCCAGCAATCTTCCTGGAGAGACCCTTCCATTCGATTCCAGGGCCTTCCTGAGTTTTTCAGTGATTGTTGAAAGGCGTATCTGCCCGTCTTCTGAAAGGGTCTTTATACGCTCATCATCATTCATCAGCGTCCGGACAGGGGTCTCCCTGTCCCCAAGGCAGAGTTTGTGCATGTCGGAGAGGGTCAGGCCGCACCACGGGGCGCGGAGTATGGCAAGCCACGCAACCCTGTCGCAGGGGTGCAACATGGACCTCAGGAGGGAAAATAGGTCATGGATGACAGGTCTGTCTATCAGCGGGTCTATCTCCTCAGACCTGAACTCTATCCCTCCCCTTTTCAACGCCTTTATTATCTCACCAAGGTGGGGACGCGAGCGCACAAGTATGGCAACGCTCTCATTGTCCCTGTTGACCCCTTTTACTATCTCCGCTATCCCCCCGGCCTCCCCTGCGTCGTCCCTTTCCCTGAACAAGCGGATGTCAACGGCTGTACAGTCCAGGGGCGGATGCACTGGTTCGAAAGGTGAATAAGTTATTGCGCCGGTCAGACTGTCTTCCGTCTCAGGAAATGCATCCTGAAATGCCTCATTTACCCATTCTATGATCCTCTGCTGCGACCTGAAGTTGCTTGATAAGGTCAACGGGTGCAGCCTGATATTATTTATCCCTTCGTTTCGGGCATCAATGAAAAGCCCTACTACCGCCTCCCTGAAGAGGTATATAGACTGCATGGGGTCTCCAACGATAAAGAGCGTCCTCCCGTCCCCCGCCTCCCATCCCCTCGTAATGGCCTTCATTAAGTTAAGCTGGGTGCGGGAGGTGTCCTGGTATTCGTCCACAAGGATATGCCGGACCCTGTAATCAAGAGAGAGCATCAGGTCTGTGGGGTTATCGTCGGTCCCCAGGGCATTCAGCGCAGCCATGGAAACGGCCTGGAAGTCCACAGCGCCTTCCTCGGCAAAGACCTTTATAAGCTCTCTCTCCGCCACAGGGAGAAGGTGAAGGAGCGCATCAAGTATCTCCCATTCCTCTTCTTCGTATCCGGAAACGGGAAGAGTGACCATGACTGAGAGTGCTGCGCGGAGTGGTTCGTTATCCGACAGGGTAGTAAGAAGAGCCTGAAACATTTCCTTGTTCTTTAACGCCTCATCCGTCTTATCGGCCGGGAAACCGGACTTCTTGTTTATGCCACCCGGCTTCCTCCACTCACCTACCTTTGTCAGAAGCAGTTCTGCTATTCCCTGCCATATAGGAAGATAGTCCGCAACCACGTCCGGCAGTTTATAGAGAGCCGCTAATCCGGTTATTGGCGAGCCCTTAGCCTCATTTAAGAGGTTGGAGGCGGCGTATCTTGCGGATGCTGTCAGGTCATCAACAAGGTGTTCAGGAAATCTCTCTCTTCCCCTTTTCAGGTAGTCCTCAATAAGATTCTTTACAGAACCCTCCAGCATCCTCCTGAAATCATCATCACCAGTATCCCTCTGAATATGCCTCAGCCACTGCTCCCTCTTCTGAAGCATTATAACAAGCCGCTCTTCCAGCCCCTGGACGGAGTTGTCAAGATGCCTGAGCGCCTTACGCACAGCATCCCCGGTCCTGCCCTCTTCCTCGACCATAAGGATGGTCCGCCTTGCCGCATCCCTGTAAAGCTCATCAGGCGTCCCTGTTATGGACGGCTGCCTGCCAAGGCGGGAGAGCAGCGGCATCTGTCTCGTGAGGGACGAACATAAGGAGTCTATTGTCTGAACCCTCAACCTTCCAGGGTTTTCCAGGAGGTTCCACCCCATTTCGGAATCCCTTTTCAAAGCCGTTTTAGCCAGTTCAGGGCCTGGACAATGAAAGACCTGGAAGGGTCAAGCGCCTCTTCCCGCTCTTTCAGATCGGGGATATTGTTAATAGAGTCAGTCATAATATTTCCTATATACCGGTTTTTATTGTAGCAATTCATAAAAGACAAATCTACTGCCCATTTGTTATCGGGTCTTCGACCAGGCAGAAAGGGGACAGGCTACTTAAATATCGTATAAATATGTAAATTTAGCCTCAGTTGTAAACTCGTACAATCTTCGCAGAGATTAATAAGATCGTCTATAGACATGATTAGGTATTTCTGTTAAGGTGCTGGGATATTTGAATATATCTGACTGGGTTGATTTGATGGGGTATAAGTAGTGCCGAGAATATCAAGAGGGTTGGCAGACGGTTTTATATATCACGTGTTGAACCGTGGCAATGGAAGACAGCAAGTCTTTAATGAAGACAATGAGTATGAATGCTTTATAGAGTTGATGGCAGAAGCAAAAACTATGTATGAGGTCCGAATATTGGCCTATTGTTTAATGCCGAACCATTTTCATCTGCTTCTCGCTCCTGGAAAAGCGGAGGATATGAGTAAGTGGATGCAGTGGCTCATGACAAGCCATGTCCGTAGGCATCATAGAAATCATAGAACCAGCGGGCACGTGTGGCAGGGGCGGTTTAAGAGTTTCATCGTCCAGAAAGATGAACATTTGTTAACAGTTGCAAGATATATTGAAGGGAATCCGGTTAGGGCGAGACTCGTTGCATCGGCAAAGGATTGGATATGGTCGTCGCATGCTGAAAGATGCAAAGAGCCAGGGAATTTTTTGATAGACAATCTTCCGATAGCGCTGCCGGAAAGCTGGACGGAATATGTTGATGTTCCTATTGGGTATGAATTGGAAAAGTTACGCAAGAGCGTATTGAGACAATCGCCGTTTGGTGCGGACCAATGGGTCTCGGAGACATGCAAAGAGCTTGGGCTGGAGTCAACGATAAGAGAGAAAGGAAGGCCAAGAAAATGGGATTAGAAAGCAGCCTGTCCCCTTTTCCGTTTCCGGGGAGGCAAGGCTCCTGAGGCTCTCTAAGATGATTGATAAACGAGATATGGAATGTATTCTGCTCATAATGAAACTGGCGGCGAGGAAGTGAGCGGTCTCAAGCAAGTTGGCTGGCTATTTTTAAGCCGCCTCGTATTGAAGGACTTTTAGCTGGTCAAGGTTCATCCTTGTACTCAGGTTAAGTATCTCAACACCAACTACCTTCCCGGCTGAATTAAAATCCAATACAACGCCGGGCTCAACTTCTTCTGATTCAATAATAGAAGATTCATCCAACCGGAAATAAAGGGCATCGTTTTCTTTGTCTACTTTTAACCTCATTGTTGCCTCCCTGCTCTACGATCAAAAAATACCGTAACTACTTTACCTGGTGAAAGAAACGGATTCACAACAACGTGCAGAACCCGTTCACCATGTTCAGGTATTTTCTTGAAATAGTGAACGTTATTGTCAACTCCAACGTTCTTCCAATCAGGATTTTCGAGAGTCCGCCATACCCATTCTTCTGAAATAGTCCTTTCCTTCAGCATGTCACGGGTATGTTTTGACAGTATAGCATTCATAAAGAACTCGGGTAAATCTTGGTAAATTATATGCAGGAAGGGTTTGGGATGTCAAACACTATTTTTCAGCTTTTATATCCTAACAAAATCGCCGAATCCCTTGACGTTGAAGTTTACGAACTGTTTATGTTTGAGGAGAGGGATAGAAGATCAGCCCGCAGTAGAGGCTATGCCTATATTTAACCTCTTATTCAAGGCTCTTTTGCGGCATAAAGTTAATTCTTCGGAATCGTTACCATCTGAGTCCCAAAATCTGCTATCTTAGTAGGATGATGCTGTTTAACACAAACCTCCCTATCGAAGAGGTCATTCCAGATATCCGGCAGGCAATGGCTGCCGGCAGGAATGCCGTGCTGGAAGCGCCCCCTGGCGCAGGGAAGACAACCCTTGTTCCCCTTACTCTTCTGGAAGAGCCGTGGCTCAAAGGAAGGCGCATTGTGATGCTGGAGCCGCGCAGGCTTGCGGCCAGGGCAGCGGCCGTGAGGATGGCTAATCTTTTAGGTGAAGAGGTTGGGAAGACCGTTGGATACCGCACCCGCCTGGACAGCAGGCTTGGGCCGTCCACTCGCTTAGAGGTGGTTACTGAAGGCATCCTTACCAGGTTCCTGCAGAGCGACCCTTCCCTTGATGGGACAGGCCTTGTCATATTCGATGAGTTCCACGAGCGGAGTATCCATGCGGACCTGGGGCTTGCCCTCTGCCTTGAAACCCAGACTGTTCTCAGGGAAGACCTGAGAATACTCATAATGTCAGCCACCCTTGATGGTCAGGATGTAGCAACTGTTTTAGGAAACGCCCCTGTTGTAAAGAGCGAGGGGAGGTCCTTTCCGGTTGAGACCAGGTATTTGCCGGAAAGGCGTCTATCCATGCGTGGAAATGATCTGACAGGGCCCTCTTTTATCTCTGTCGTTGCCAATACGATAATAAAGGCGATCCTGGATGAGGAAGGGAGCATACTGGCCTTTTTACCGGGTGGGAGTGAAATACGAAGGGTAGAGTCGAAACTGAAGGAAGGGAATCTGCCGTCAAATATAGATGTTGTTCCCCTTTACGGCGACCTCCCGCTTGAGTTGCAGGATAAAGCAATCAGGCCTTCCCATCCCGGCAGGCGCAAGGTGGTCCTTGCCACATCCATTGCGGAGACAAGCCTCACCATAGAAGGAGTCAGGGTAGTCGTAGACGGCGGGCTTATGCGCGTTTCCAGGTTCTCTCCGGCAGCAGGGATGAGCCGCCTGGAGACTGTCAGGGTCACCAGGGCCTCCGCAGACCAGAGGCGTGGAAGGGCTGGAAGGGTTGAGCCTGGGGTCTGTCTTCGCCTATGGTCAGAGACGGAGGGTAGAACCCTTAAGGAACAGAACACCCCTGAGATACTTGAGGCAGACCTTACCCCCCTTGCCCTTGAACTGGCCGCCTGGGGAGCAAAGGATGCGGAAGAACTCCGCTGGCTTGATACTCCTCCAACAGGCGCCCTGGCCCACGCAAGAGAACTCCTTGCGCATCTCGGCGCTATAGACGAAAGGTTCAGCGTAACTTCCCACGGAAAGGAGATGGCAAGGATGGGACTCCATCCCCGACTTGCCCATATGGCGCTGAGAGGTAAAAAAATAGGGGTGGGAAATCTCGCCTGCGACCTGGCGGCGATCCTTACGGAGCGCGATCTATTTAAAATGCAGCAGGGTCAGGAAGACTCGGACCTGAGGCTGCGTGTTGAGGCGTTGCAGGGACACAGGTCGGAGCAGGGGCAAAGAAGGCCTCGGAACAGGTCAGGAGACAGCTAAATCTGATTAAAGCCACCCCTCATACCCTCCGGGTGCGAGAACCTCTTCGAGGCCTCAACCCTCTCCCCGTGAGGGGCAATGAGACTCATGATATAAATAAAACCGGTCTCCTCCTTGCCTTTGCATACCCTGACAGGATCGCCAAGAGAAGGTCTGGAGGAGAGGGGCGTTATCTCCTTGCGAATGGGCGCGGGGCCTTTTTCCCCAGGCCTGAACCTTTATCTTCTGAGGAATATATAGTAGCTGCCAGCCTCGACGGCAGGGAGAGCGAGTCCCGTATCTTCCTTGCCGCGCCTGTAACAGAGGCGGAGCTTTTAGAATACTTTGCGCAGGACATAGTAGATTCAGAATCAGTAAGCTGGGATTCAGCTCAGAAGTGTGTAGCAGCAAGGAGGCAGAAAAGGCTGTGGAGTCTTGTGCTTTGCGACTCCCCTATAAAAAATCCCAGGGAAGAATATCTCCTGAAGGCCTTTCTTTCAGGGATAAGGGAGGCTGGACTTGATGCCCTTCCATGGGACAGGGCGGCCGAAACCCTGAGGGCAAGGATAAATTTCCTGCGCCGGACAGGGGAGGATCTCCCTGAACTTTCCGATGAACACCTTTTGAATAACCTCGACGATTGGCTTGCACCCTGGATTAAGGGGATGACACGTCTTGAACATTTAAAAAGGTTGGAACTCCGGAATATTATTATGGGGATGCTGACCTGGAAACAACAGCAGGCCCTCGACAAACTTGCTCCTACGCATATCACTGTGCCGAGCGGCTCCCGCATACCTGTAGATTATCTGAGCGGCAAGAAACCGGTACTTGCTGTACGCCTTCAGGAGATGTTCGGCCTCGACAAGACGCCTGCCATAGCCAATGGGAAGGCGCCTCTTCTCCTGCACCTGCTTTCACCTGCCGGACGCCCTATGCAGGTAACGGAAGACCTGGCAGGGTTCTGGGCCAATAGTTATATCCTTGTAAAGAAGGAACTCAAGGGGCGGTATCCAAGGCACTACTGGCCGGACGATCCGCTCATGGCAGAACCCACGAGGAGGGCCGGGAGGCGCGGGGAATAGAGATCAAACCTTAATATCCAGCACAGGCAGGCCCAGCCTCTGCCTCCTGTTCTCGCCCTTAAAAAGCTCAGCCTTGCGAACGGCGACATCTCCACGCTCACCTTCATGCTGGACTTGAAGCTTTGCAGGCAGGCTTGCGCCGTGCTGAACGGTGTGCTTTCCGAACCTTTCTGACAGTCCGTCAAGAGCGCTGTAAACCCTTGCCATCTTCAGTATCCTGGTGGTATCGTCAAAGAGGGTGAACTGCGCCTTCCTCTCAGCGACCAGCCCGGCCAGGACCACCCCGGTTGAGCGGTAAAGTGTCCCTGTTTTATATATCTCCAGGAACCCTTCTCTAAGGAGTGCAAACAAC
The DNA here is from genome assembly GCA_016208525.1 of Deltaproteobacteria bacterium. Taxonomy (GTDB): domain Bacteria; phylum Desulfobacterota; class JAENJC01; order JAENJC01; family JAENJC01; genus JAENJC01. The sequence continues at coordinate 9,369 of JACQYJ010000060.1, forward strand.
TCCGCAGGATATGCAGTGGGACGGCTGATCTTCATTTCCACTCCTGTATCCCTGAAGTCCTGCTGCCTCAGAAACATGATAAGCTTGTTGGCTGCCAGGTCATAACGTCTTGCCTTTATGCAGGCGTTTTCAAGGTTTTTGGAAAGCTGGGAAAAGATAAAAACCTCATCCTCGGACGGAGGGGTAAATGTCCGGGTCTTGCTTATGGACTGGTAATCCTTTTTTGGTTCGGCGACAACCGGATATACGCTCCTCCCGTTAAGCTCGTGCCATATCTCCTGATAAGGCTTTGAGAGGCGCCTCTTTATGAATGTCTCATCCTTACCTGCAAACTGGAGGGCTGTAGTTATCCCGAACTTCTTCAGGAACTCCGAGGTATTAGCCCCTATACCCCAGACCTTTCCAACAGGGAGTTTTGAAAGGTAGTTGTGTATCTCCCTCCCTGATATCACTGTCAGCCCTTTCGGCTTCCTGTGCTTCGATCCTATTTTTGCCAACACCTTTGAGAGGCTTACCCCAATGGATACGGTGATCCCAAGCTCCCTCTCCGCCGTATCCTGTATCTTCTTTGCCAGATCACCGTATGAGCCGTGAAACGTCCTCCTTAGGCCTGTCAGGTCCACAAACGCCTCATCAATGGAGTACTCCTCCACATCAGGGGAGAATCGCCTCAGTATCTCGAACATCCTGACCGAGAAGAGGGAGTAGGTCTCATAGTCAGAAGGAAGGATGACGGCATCCGGACAGACCCTCTTAACCTCAAAGAGCCTCATCCCCCGCTCCACCCCCCTGCCCTTCGCCTCATAACTGGCGGCAGAGACAATCCCCCGCTCCTTACCTGTAATAACAGGCTTTCCTTTAAGCTCAGGGTGTATAGCCTGCTCACACGATGCAAAGAATGCGTCAGCGTCAATGTGGAGGATGGCCTTTGGCCAGGAGTGGATGGTTATGGGTTGGGTGGTCATGATTGTTATTTTTGTAGGGGCACGGCATGCCGTGCCCCTACCAGCGAGAGGGGGAGGGGCAAGCCCTGCCCCTACAACTCCTATTTTCTGACAACCTTCTCCGCCCACTTTATCGCCTTTTCAGCAAATGACACGGCTTCTGTCACATCACTTTCAGATATTTCACCCCAGTAGCCTGGGTAGCGGGTTTCAACGGCATATGGCGTAAGTACGCCGATATCAGACAGTTCGGAAGGCACGGAAGTTCCGGCATTTTCAAGAATTTCAAGGAGGTCTTGCAGGTCATGAGTAAAAGGAAAGTCTACTTTGCGAAAGAGCAGGACAGCCTTAACGGCCTTTTCTACGGCCTGCTGAGAATGGAAGCAAATCTGTTCGGCCAGGATATCTTGATTCAACCCAAGCTTTGCAAGCTTTAAATCGCTTTGTGCATGTAGGAGCCATTCTTGCGGCGAAGCGGGTATACGACCTTTACGCGGCGGATTCATAAACTACTCTCCCGTTTTTAATGGCCTCTCTGTAAATCAGACCGGGAGTATCAGCTGTTTCAGCCAAGACATCTTCCTGAACAACCAGGATATCAATCGGCATTAATATGCCTTTCAAGGCCCTGCGAATCCTGATGCTCTCTTTTCGAGGATTTTCAACCTCTCTTTCCACCACCAGCACGTCAAGGTCGCTGTTCACGTTCATATTGCCGGTGACATAGGAGCCAAAGAGGATGACCTTACGAGGATTACTGAGTTCTATGATCTTTTCGATAACAGCCTTGACTTTTTGTGGTGTCACTTCCCATGCAGCCGCCATAACTTCTCCTATTTTAAAGGTGATCTAAAATCATATCTCAAAACATAGCATATTGTGACGTTGCAAGACAACTACCTTACCCCGGCCTCCATCCTACGTGTGTCCGAAGCAGCTTACATCTTTTTAACTTTATTTATGCCGAGGCTTATCACCAAGGCATCATCTATCTCATTTAGCTTGTCGTCAGGGAGAGTCCCTCTGTATTTGACCAACCGTCCCTTGTCCACTGTTCTTACCTGATTGCACTGAATAAAACTGTCTTTGATAATGCCGCCCTGCCCTTTTTTTACAGCCACCAGAACAGGGAATACCTTTTTAACGTTCTCACTACCTGTTATGGTTGCAACTATTGTCACGGGAGAAACGTTGTTGGCAATATCATTCTGAATTACCATGCACGGCCTTCGTTTCCCCTGTTCTGACCCCCTTGCCGGCTCCAGGTCAACATCGTATATATCTCCCCTTTTTATCATAGACCCTCACCTGCAATATGTTCCCACTCCTTACATACCTTTAAATCCAGCTCCGAATTTTCCATATACCCTTCGGCCAGGACCTTTCTGAACTCCTCTCCCTCAACCTCTTTTATATACCTTGTCAGGGCGTCTCTAACTATTTCGCTCCTGTTCCGATGCTGCTTTGCGGCAATCACTGATGCCTTTGCAAGTAACACCTTCGGCACATTCATTGTTATCTTTTCCAATCCCCTGCTCAGCATACATACCTCCCGTGAATATAATGATATGTATTAAATATACATCTAATATTCACATTATGTCAATACTAACAGCCATCTATGCCAAAACCCTCACCCATATTTCCTCACCACTGCCGTGACCACCCCTGCAACTTTGAGCTCGTTCTTAGGTATGATAGGCTTGTATTTGGGGTTTGCAGGTATCAGGGCCACACCCTCTCCCCTCTTTTTCAGGTACTTCATTGTCCACTGGCCGTCCACCTCTGCAATAACGATATCGCCGCTCTTTGGGGTCTGCCCTCTGTCCACTATGACCATGTCGCCTGGGAGTATCCCAGCCTCGGACATGGAATCACCAGACACCCTGAGTAGGAATGTAGCTGCCCGGTTCTGAATAAGCATGTCGTCAAGCGATATATTGTCCGCCAGTTCCTCTTCGGCAGGGCTTGGGAACCCGGCCTCCACAGTGCCCAGAATCTTTACAGGATACGCTATGGAACCTGGTATAAGTCTTCCGGTCTTGTCCCTTTCAAGTACATTTATCTCCTCAAGCCTTGAAACAAGCTTGGATACCGCATTCTTGGAACTTAGCCCCAGGATCTCCCCTATCTCTGAAAAGCTCGGCATCCTGCCTGTTTTCTGGTAAAACCCTGATATAGCATCACTCCTGGATTTTAGCTTCTCTTTTTGTATTCCATCTTTCATGAGGGTAATTATAGGTGAACGTTTGTTCACTGTCAAGGGGAATTTCTGAAAATGACCTTCCTGCCTTGACATCTTCTCTGCCGTGTGTGATTTTATATATATCACCTAAACCTGAGAGGCAGGGGGAATGCTTTCAGTATCAGGGATAATGCAGCAGCTTAAAGAGCTGGAGGGATTGACTTAGAAATGGGGAAAAAGGGAAAGGGCTCTATGATTATCAAGTTTATCAGGGATATAGGAAACAGGCTTTACAAGCACGACATCCTCACCTATGCCGCCTCCCTTTCATTCTATACGCTCCTTTCCTTTATCCCCCTCATATTCATTGCCATAGCAGCCGTTGGCGAGATGGCAGGCAGAAACAGAGTCGTCACGGAACAGGCGGTACAATGGGCAAACATACTCTTCCCTTTTATGACTGGAAGGATGGAGCAAAGCATTTACGATATTGTTAAAAACAGAGGCCTGTTTGGCGGTATAGGTTTTTTTACCCTCGCCTGGAGCGCCCATATGGTGCTGGCTGAGGGGGAAAAGGTCATAAGGGAGATATTTGGAGTACATCAGAAAAGATGGCTTGTCTTTTCCCATGTCATTGCATGGGGAATATTCCTCTTGAGCGTCATTTTTTTTGCAGCTTCCTTCCTGTTTGGACTGTATCTTTACAACCTCCTTCCAACTCCTGTTTTAAAGGCCATGGGGCCTTTTATTGACGGTCTCCTGATAAAATACATCCCTACAGTGATGGCTGCCCTGACTCTTGCCGCAGCATATAAACTGCTCCCGCAAAGAGCTGTTCCTTTATCTGTAGCGCTTACAGGCGGAGTCTCCTTTGCCATCCTGTGGGAAGTGGCCAAAAAACTCTTATTAATATACGCCGGAAAGGCCCATTACCTCAGCCTGATCTATGGCCCCCTCAGCACACTGATGCTGTTTCTCTTCTTCGTCTATTACTCTGCCCTTCTGTTCATCATTATCGCTGAATTTCTTGCCTGTACCCTTGATATGAAAGAACACAGGTAGTTTATGGAATATAGGTTACAGCTCTCATCCATTGCCCATCGCCTGCCTCTAATCATTTGACAATCCTTGTATCAGCCGGTATTCTCCATGTATGGAAAATAAAAAACTCAACAACCTGTTCATATCCTTAGCCATATTAGTTACCCTGTATCTGAACTATCTGATATTAAAACCGTTCCTGAGCCCTGTCCTGTTAGGGGTGATCTTTTCCATAGTCTTCTATCCCGTTTACCTTAAACTACTGAAGTTCACAAAAGGGAAAAAGGGGATAGCATCCTCAGCGGTCTGCCTGCTGGTCACAGTAATAATCATCATCCCTCTTATATTTCTGACGGAATCTATTGTAAGTGAGATAATTTCTCTATACGTGCGGATTGACGCAGCTATTCAGGCAGACAGTTATAAAGAGATATTACCCTTCCTTGACGACAAGACGCTGCAAAACCTCTATCAAAAAGTTAACCGCTACTTAACGGCATTGCAGATAGATACAAAAAATATTTTTCTGAACACTCTAAAAGAAAGCAGCTCCTATGGCATCAGTATGCTGACCGGCAGCATCAAGAATCTGTCCCTTTTCATTGTAAATCTCTTTCTCATGCTCTTTACAATGTATTACCTGCTCAAAGACAGCAACATGATCGCAGCAGAGATAAAGGGCCTGATACCGCTTCCAGAACATCAGAAGGAAAGGATATTTGCAAGGCTCAAGGATATTATCTATGCCACCATATATGGTACCCTTGTTGCAGCCACAGTTCAAGGCCTTCTCGGAGGAATCGCCTTCTGGGCCCTCGGGATAAGTTCCCCTGTCTTATGGGGAGTAGTAATGGGGCTACTGGCTATCTTTCCAGTATTCGGCGCCTTCTTTATCTGGCTCCCGGCATCGGTTATCCTCCTGATTCAGGGGAGTTATTTAAGCGCCATTACCCTGTTACTTTGGGGAGTCTTTGTTATCAGCATGGTAGACAATCTGATCTGGCCTTTGCTTGTTAGCGGAAGGGCCATGCTCCACCCTCTCGCAACATTCTTCAGCTTCCTCGGAGGGATTATCGTGTTCGGTCCGATCGGCCTGTTTGTGGGCCCTTTTGTATTTGCCCTGCTCCTTATCCTGCTTGATATAGTTAAAGAAATTAATCAACCTGAAAGGGTATCCACCGGAACTTAGATGGGAAATATCCCCTTACTAAAAGACCTTGTAATCCTGATGGCTGTATCCGTGCCTGTGACCATCATCTTCCACAGGCTCGGGCTGCCCGCTATCATCGGGTTCCTTATTACAGGGATAATCATAGGCCCGTACGGCACGGGACTCGTAACGAACCTGAGAGCTGTGGATACGCTGGCCCAGATCGGAGTTATACTGCTTCTCTTTGTCGTAGGTCTTGAATTTTCCATGACAAAGATGTTCCGGCTCAGAAAGGAAGCGCTTCTGGGCGGAGGGCTTCAGGTAGGCATAACCTCTGCCCTGGCATTTGCCGTCCCATTCTTCTTCGGCTACAAGGTGACTCAGTCCCTGCTCATAGGTTTTGTTACAGCTCTCAGCTCCACAGCCATAGTCCTTAAACTGCTCGCAGACAGAGGAGAGTTGGATACTCCCCAGGGCAACCTCTCCATGAGCATCCTTCTCTTCCAGGACATCTGTGTGGTGCGGATGATAATCACCTTGCAGACCATCGCCGGCGCAAAAGAGGTATCTTTTCTGTCTATAGCAAACCCCCTTATGTTCGCTGCGATAGCAGTAGGGGTGATCCTTTCCGCATCCTATATCCTTGTTCCCCGGATCCTTTATCAGGCAGTAAAGCTCAGAAACAGGGAGGTGTTCACACTTACAGTCCTTCTTCTCTGTTTCGGCACTGCGTGGCTTACATCTCGCGCCGGCCTGTCCCTTGCCCTGGGCGCATTTATAGCAGGCCTCGTCATATCCGAATCTGAATACAGCCACAAGATCGTGGCAGAGGTCTTGTCCTTCAGA
>JACQYJ010000060.1:15608-17230 GCA_016208525.1 Deltaproteobacteria bacterium
TTCTTCATATCCATAGGCATGCTCCTTGATCTCGGATATTTTACACAAAACATTTCTCTCCTCCTCTTCCTGGCAGGCGGCGCCGTCCTTTTGAAAGCGCTGGTAGTGGTCGGGATCGGGCAGATACTAAAATACCCCATACGCCTTTCCATCATTGTAGGTATGAGCATTGCCCAGATCGGGGAGTTCTCATTCGTCCTTATGAAGCTGGGAGAGGATTATGGGCTCCTGGCAGAGGACCTCTATCAAACCCTTTTGGCAACTTCTATACTGACAATCTCTGCAACCCCTTTTCTGATACAGATGTCCCATGCTGCTGCTTACAAGGCAGCTCACCTCATGGGAATAAGGGCTGTTCCATCAGGTGAAAGAAAGATTCCCGCCACATCAGACCATGTCATCATAGTAGGTTATGGCCTGAACGGACAGAACCTGGCAAAGGTCTTAAAACAGATAAGTATAAAGCACATCATCCTTGACATGAACTGGACAAGGATAAAACTGGCAAGGAAGAACGGGCATAAGGCGGTCTTCGGCGATGCCAGCCATATAGAGATTCTAAAAAATCTTCACATAGAAAATGCCCGCATGATGGTTATCGCCATATCCGACCCTGCCACTACAAGGAGGATGGTCAGGATAGCAAGAGAGGCCAACGACAGGGTATACATCCTTGTGAGGACGCATTATATTTCCGAGGTGGAGGAACTTTACAGGCTGGGGGCAAACCAGGTGATCCCTGAGGAGTTTGAGACGTCTGTAGAGATATTCTCCAGGGTATTGAAGGAGTATCACGTCCCCGGGAACATCATCCAGAACCAGATAGACATCATCCGCAATGAAGGTTACGCCATGTTCAGGACCCCTTCCCTGTCCACGGAAAAGTTGATAGAGATAACCTCAATACTTTCTGAGAGCGTCACAGAGACCTTCTTTGTAAGCAAAGGCTCTTATCTGATAGGTAAGACCCTTGCTGAAATAGACCTGAGAAAGAAGAGCGGGGCGATGGTCCTTGCAATAATGAGGAAGGCAACAACCAGGGCAAACCCTCCCGCCGACCTGGCCATAGAAGAGGGAGACATCCTGGCCATAATAGGAAGCCATGCAGAGATGGACAGCGCTGTACGGGCTCTGAAAGGGGAATGACGCAACTCGAAAGCGCTATTGACAAAAGAGCGCGGATGCCGATATTTGAGCCGCTCTTTTCCGACTCCAGCTTCGGTTTTCGTCCGGGCCGGTCAGCCCATGACGCCGTATACCAGGCACAGCGGTATATCGGCGATGGATACCGAACAGCCGTGGATATGGACTTGTCGAAGTTCTTCGACAGGGTCAACCACGATGTACTTATGAACACTTTATCCCGACACGTGGGGGATAAACAGGTACTCAGGCTGATAGGTAAGTATCTGAGGGCCGGAGTAATGGTAGACGGTCGTATTCAGGCAAGCCGACAGGGAGCGCCGCAAGGAGGGCCGATATCACCACTGCTTGCCAACATTCTCCTTGGCGACCTGGACAAAGAACTGGAAAAGAGGGGACACCGATTTGCCAGATATGCAGACGATTTTGTCATCCTGCTCAAGAGCAGACGTGCAGGAAAGCGGGTGATGAAAACTGTT
>JACQYJ010000019.1 GCA_016208525.1 Deltaproteobacteria bacterium
CATCCTTTGCATTCAGCAATGTCCAACCGAGGGAGCTTGTTCCAAGATCAAGACCGAGAATAAGCTGATTTCCTTCATTCATTGAAACCTCCTTGACAAATAATTTGGTTGTGATATAAAAAATGACATTGTACTTAAGCGGCGGTTGTATTCAAGCTCCAGTAAGAAACAACTGTTTCGCAGGGTTCAAATGCCCCACGGGGCACCCAAGCGCCGTCCAGCACGGCGCTTTTTTATTTCCCCTTCACCCTCTCCCCTCCGGCTCTTCTTTAAGTTTATAGAGTTGAAAGAGTTTCAGAGCTTATAGGGTTGCGCGATTTTATCAACTCCATAACTCTACGAACTCAATGAATTCTACTGACTCTTCAAATACTTTGAAAATCCCATAATCATCTTGGATGTTTCCCCAGTTATTTTGTAGAGGTGTTCAAATTGTTCCTGCCTTATATATTCCTGATCGAGTGCCACATAAAGTGCTGCTTGCACCTCCGCCGCAGAGCCGTGAGCAATGACCAAAAATTGAGATAATTCTCGATTCGTCTTCCTGGCAAATCCTTACGCAATATTAAGCATTATAGATACTGCGGCTCTCCTGATCTGATCACGAAGGCCGAAGTCTTTTGCAAAAAGACCGTCATTGCTGACACGATAGACTTCATTAACAAGTTCACGAGCTTTTTGCCATGCCAATATATCTTCAAACTTCTCAATTTTTGCCATATCACCTCCATTAACTCTTGAACTCTGCAAACTCCATAAACTTCATAAGCCCGTTCATAGCCCACCTTTGCCAGCCAGCGTTTGAACGGTTCGGCCTTTGGTGAAGGGATGGACTGAATGATGCGGAAAACGCCTTCGGTATTGGCACAATCGGTTTCGTATTTTTTCCCATCAGCGGCAGGTAATTTCAGTCCGTGACAAAATGTCACAACCTCACTTCCTTCGTCTTTGAGTCGTTGCTTCAACTTCCTCCAGTAAGCTCCTGCATCGGCACTTTCTGTAAGTACCGCACATACATCTATGATGGAAAACCACCATTCGTTGTTGTGAAGCGTCCGTCTTACTTCCTTGCCTTTAAAGACTGCCCGTTTTGCTTCCACCTTAATCCTCCTTACCAAAAATTTCCTGTAGCATAACCCCATAACGGACTACAGTATGTCAGTCTAAACTACCCCTCACCTTAATCCTCTCCCTCTGAGGGGAGAGGAGATAGAAAGGGTTCCCTTTCCCTGGATAGAGTCCATGCGCTCCATCTCCATCCACACCCTCGCCGTAAGTCTTGCATCATCAAGCGCCCTGTGCCTGTGTAGGTTATGAGGCAGGTCGCCGCAGAGGTGTCTGTAGACCGTTTCCAGTTTATGGTTAACCAGCCTGGGAAAAAGTTTCCTGCTCATTTCAAGGGTGCAGTGATACTCGGGGTTGAAGGGGATGCCTATGCAATGGAACTCGTGTTTGAGGAAGCCTATGTCAAACCTTGCGTTGTGGGCAATGATGGCGCTTGAGGAGATGAATCGGTGCAGTTCAGGAAAGACCTCTTCGGATGGAGGTTTGCCGAGCAGCATGGCGTCAGTGATGCCGTTGACACGCTGGGCGTGCCAGGGGATCTTTTTCTCGATATAGATCAGGGTCCCAAATTCGGAGACAACTCCGCCTTCCTCGATGGCGACCGCTCCGATCTCGATGACCCGGTCTCCCCTTGCTGCTGAAAGGCCGGTGGTCTCAACATCTAACACGATGTAACGGTGGTCCGGCATTTTTCAACACCCTCGCCTGTAATAAAATTTGCTGATAAATTATCACATCATTTCATCGCAAGCAAACAATCTTTTACCTTGACCTGAAGCGGAATATGAATTATACCAAGTTGCTTTCAAACATCTACTATTGAGCCTAATGAAAGCTTACTTGTTATTATACCTGAGCATTCAAAAGTATTTATTTGAGGTTCTTGCAAAAGTCCACAATTACCCTTCGACAAGCTCAGGGCGAACGGTAGTTAGGTTGAAATCATTGAGTTTTAACCCGTTCGTGGTGAGCCTGTCGAACCACAAACAATAGTTTTGCAAGAGGCTCATTTGAATGCGAATTGGTGATAGAAGGAAGTAGGAGCAGTAGATGAAAAAATCAATAATATACCTGTTTGTTATATTCTTACTCCATGCGGCATTTTCAGATGCAGCCGAGAAGGACACCTCCTTCAGATTTTCTACCATTGGATCTGAACACTTCTCCATCCATTTCCATCAGGGGCTTGATGACCTGGCGCAGAAGGCAGCCTTTATAGCAGAGGATATACATGGGCCTTTGACCCGGCAATTCAACTGGGAACCGCGGGAAAAGACTCAGATGGTGTTAATTGACGACACCGACTTCACCAACGGGTTTGCCACAGTCCTCCCATACAACACAATATACATCCAGACTGTGCCCCCTTCCATAGACATGACTATCGGCGAATATGAAGACTGGCTGAGGATGCTTATAGTGCATGAATACAGCCATATCCTCACAATGGATACAGCCAGGGGATATTCAGAGGTCATGCGGGCGATATTTGGAAAGCCTCTTCCCCCTTACGACCCTATCTCATTCCTTATCTTTTTTGCGGCAGCTCCGCCTAATATGTTTTTACCATCATGGTGGCATGAGGGGATGGCTACATGGGGGGAGACGGAGTTTACACCGGCAGGGAGGGGGAGAAGCGCCTTCTATGAGATGATCCTCCGCATGGCGGTGGAGGAGGGGAACATACCCACAATCGATCAGATAAATGGTGAGGTACCGTTCTGGCCTGCCGGGAGTATGCCCTATATCTTCGGTCTCAGGCTGCAAAAATATATTGCCGACAGATACGGGAAGGAGGCGTTGGCAAAGCTGAATACGACCCATGCCGGAAGGTTCCCGTATTTCATAAACGGGGCGACCCTCCAGCTCTTTGGCAAACAGTATCCTGAGATATATCGCGATATGATAGCAGACCTGAGAATGGAGCAATCAAAGCGGATAGAAGCGCTAAGGCAGGCCCCCTTCACGCCCCTCAAGAGATTGGATATTGACGGCGAGAAACTTACAAACCCAAGATATTCCCCTGACAGCAGGCTGATTGCATTCAACAGGCGCGACCCGCATGGGCATGAAGCGATATGGATATCAGATATTGATGGGGCTAACGCAAGGGAGGTTGTGAGGAGGCTCCCTTCAGACCATGCTGTCTGCTGGTCTCCAGACGGGAGCCGTATATATTTCAGTCAGGCAGAAATCAACAGGGGGTTCAATATATACCAGGACCTGTACTCTTATGACTTAAAGAAGGAACGGCTTGAAAGGCTCACCAGCGGCTTCCGCATAAAGGAAGCTGACATATCCTCAGATGGCAGGAGATTCGCTGTAGTTGTAAATGAGAGAGGGAATCAGAACCTTGCCGTACTTGAGATTGAAGGAAACAGCCACAGACTGACCCGGTTAACGGAATACAGACAGATGCGCCTGTCAGGCCCCAGGTGGTCTCCTGACGGCGGATATATAGCCTATTCACTGAAGGACAATACCGGAAAAAGCGGCATACATATCTATAATATGGCGGAAAAGAGCGATCTCCAGCTCTTTGAAAACAGCAACAACAATGACTATGCGACCTGGTCTCCGGATGGCGGATATATCATCTACTCATCTGATGAGACAAAGGTCTACAACCTCTTTGCCTGGTCCATAAAGGAGGGTAAAAGCTATCAGATTACTCATATCCCTGGCGGGGCCTTCCAGCCGGATATCTCGTCACAAGGCGCTGAAATAGCTTTTTCTGTCTATGACTCGAAAGGGTATAAAGTAGCGGTTGTCAAATACAACCCGGAAGGCTGGATGACTTTACCAGGCCCGGCAATAAAGCCATACTGGAAGGAAGATGGGGAAGAATCCAGAATTAAGAATTCAGAATTAAGGATTGACTCCGAACTCCGAACTCCTGACTCCGAACTAAGGCCAAAGCCCTACTCCGCGTTACCTACACTTCTCCCTCATTTCTGGTTCCCTTCCTTTTCAGGAGACCATAAAGGGGACGTTATCGGCGCATTTACAGCAGGTCAGGATGTCCTCGGATACAACACATATACGGCCCTGATAGGTTACGGCGCATCCAGCGACAACGTTTACTATGACATAAACTATCTTAACGATTACGTCTACCCTACCCTCATCTTTCAGGCATACGAAAGACCTGTTCTGTATTCAGGCCTTATCCCCGGAGGCGACTACTATGAACGAAACAGGAGCCTTCTCCTCGGGGTATCTGTTCCCATAAACAGGATAGAGTCGAAATATCGCTTTACCCTCGGATATCATAAACAGGATATTGATAAGCTGAGCATACCGTTAAGCGGCGGGAACCTCCTCTTTGCCGGCAGGAAAGATAATCTGTTTGCCGGCATTGAATTCTCCAACTCCCTGAAATACCCATATTCCATAAGCCACGAAGAAGGGCGCAAGATAACCCTTTTACACAGGTATTACTCTAAGGAGACAGGGAGCGACCTGGATTCAAGGGAATACATCGCCTCATATACAGAATATATAAAGTTGCCTGCGGATTATCTCAGGCATCATGTTGCATATATAAGCCTTACAGGAGCGGCATCTACTGGAGACAGGACGCTCCAGAGGGCATTTCAGATGGGCGGCCCGCCATATGCCAACCAGACAGGGTATCCGCTGCGTGGTTATCGCCCGGGTTTTGCAGTCGGACAATACCTTGCAACCGGAACTATCGAGTACCGGAGGCCGCTTAAATATATATTCAAGGGGAATGGAACGCGCCCCTTCTTCTGGGACAGACTGCACGGGGCTCTGTTTGCCGATGCCGGAGAGGTATGGGATGACAATACCGTATTTACCTCTGACAGGTTAAAGGTTGGAACAGGAGTGGAGGCAAGGCTTGATATGACCCTTGGGTACAGGCTCAGGCTTACGCCAACTTTGGGGCTTGCGAGAGGGCTTAACCAGGGAGGTGAAACCATCGCCTATTTCACAATATATACAAACCTGTAAACAGCTTTAGAACTTATCCGTAATTAAGGTTCCCCCCTTCAACAAAGGGGGGTGAGGGGGGATTTGAAAACCTTTTTATCGCAAAATCCCCCTTAATCCCCCTTTTCCAAAGGGGGACTTGTTATTTACAGATATATTCTTAATCAACAAAATACTTTACTGACAAGCAGTTTTATTCTATATTTGGCAGCTATAAATAGTTTGAAGTAGGGAGGCCTTATTTATGGGAAAGACAAGGGTTGTAATAATAGGCTCCGGCCCTGGCGGGTATGTAGCGGCCATCAGGGGCGCCCAGCTCGGCAGCGAGGTTACCGTCATAGAGGATACGGAGGTAGGTGGCACATGCCTTAACAGGGGCTGCATACCTACAAAGACCCTTATCGCTTCTGCAGAGGCCCTTCATAAGGTCAAGCATGCAGATGAGTTCGGGATAGAGATAAGGGGTGAGATAACCTTTTCCATGGCGAAGATGATGGAGAGGAAGGACAAGGTAGTCGGAAACCTTGTTAAGGGTATTAGGACCCTGTTCAAGAGCCATGGGGTAAACCTTGTCGAAGGTCGCGGGGCCATCTTAAGCCGCACAGAGGTTGAGGTAACGGCAACGGACGGCTCAAAGGGCAGCATCCAGGCCGATAAGATAATCATCGCCACAGGCTCAAGACCCGCAAAGATGGCCCTCTTCCCATTTGACGGAGAGAAGGTCATAACCAGCGATGAGGCGTTGAACCTGAAAGATACTCCAAAGTCGGTGTTGATAGTAGGCGCAGGGGTGATAGGATGCGAATTTGCCTGCATCTTGAACGAGTTGGGCTCAGAGGTAACAATGGTTGAGATGATTGACCGCGCCGTTGCAACCGAGGACCCGGAGATTGCCTCAACCCTTGAAAGGGAACTCAAAAAAAAGAAGATAAAGCTGATTACATCTGCAAAGATAACCAAGGTCGAAAAGGTTAACAGCGGCGTAACAGCTACCCTTGAGGACGGTAAGGTCATAACTGCTGAAATGTGTCTTGTCTCCATAGGAAGGGCGCTGAACACTGAGAATATCGGACTTGAAAAGATCGGCGTAGCCCAGGGAAAAAGGGGCGAGATCACCGTCAACGAAAGGATGGAGACCAATATCCCAGGGATATTTGCCATAGGGGATGTGACAGGAAAGATCATGCTGGCCCATGTTGCGTCAACCCAGGGCCTTGTGGCGATTGAGAACATCATGGGACACCATAGGGTGATGAACTATGACGTGGTCCCTGCCGGGATATTCACCATGCCGGAGATAGGAAGCGTAGGTCTCAGGGAACATTGGGCTTCGGCGCAAGGTATTGATGTAAAGACAGGTCGCTTCAATTTCAGGACATTAGGGAAGGCACAGGCAATGGGGGAGATTGCAGGAATGGTGAAGATAATTGCCGATGCAAAGACAGATAAGGTATTAGGTTGTCATATCATAGGGGCACATGCAACAGACATAATCCATGAGGCAGCAGTTGCCATGCAGAAGGGAATGACGGTGAAGGAACTGGGAGAAACGATCCACTCCCACCCTACCCTCTCGGAGGCGGTGATGGAGGCTGCGGAAGACCTGCACAACATCTGCATCCATGCGCCAAAAAAATCATAAACCAATGAGGTAATTGCAAAACTATCCAAACCAGTTCACAGGGGTGTACGACAAAAATGTTGGTACATTCAATCGTAACCTCCCCTCTACCCACAGGGCTAAACTCTTGCGGGATTTATGCCCCGTGGGCAGGGGATTGAGGGGAGGGGGAACTAAATTGTAACACGTTGATATTACACCTAAATTCTGCAATCGAACACCGGGAACACGGGGAACCCCTTAAAAACATTGAACTTAAAAACTGCAAACCTCAGAGGACACAGAGTTTTTTTCTGGGATAAAAAACCTTCTAAAACCATTTTCTTCTCTGTCTCCTCGTGATTTTGACTTTAAAAATTATGGGTTTTTAAAAGTCATCTTTTGAGTGCACAGAGAAAAGATTTAAAACAGGAGCCTCTTGCAAAAGTCCTTAACCACAGGGACACCGAGAAAAGATGAGAGGCACAGAGGACAAAATTATAATATTTAAGAAAAATCTCTGTGTTTCTCTGATTAATCTCTGTGAACTCTGTGGTTCAAATAGTTTTGCAATTGCCTCACAAGGTTTTTCTTTTGGTATTAAAGGGTTTCTTCTGTGTGCTCTGTGGTTCGATTGCAGGATTTAGGTATAATTGTATGATTAGAATTGTATTTATAGCTTTATTAATTCTTTCCGGATGCTATCTCCCGACTTATTACCATGATCGTCAATTTTCAGGTGAAGGGAGATATATCAACGATGTCCCTTTCTTTCCCCAGGAGGATAACTACTGCGGTCCTGCAACAATGGCCAGTGTGCTTAATTACCGTGGTTACGAGGTAAGCCTGGAAGAGGTGGCTAGCAAGGTCTTTACCCCCAAGCTAAAAGGGTCTGTCACCGTTGATATGTTGAACTATGCGAAGGGAATCGGCTTTTATGCCGCATGGTATAAGGGAAGCATTCAAAACCTCAGGAAAGAGATCGATAATCGTCGTCCACTGATACTCTATCTCGATTTTGGTTATAAACTTTTCCCTGCAGGTCATCCCATTTTCCCTTCAGGTCATTATGTCGTGGCAGTTGGATATGATGATAAGAAAGAAGGTATCATTGCCTACTCAGGGAAGGATAAGGACCTCTTTATCCCATACAATAAACTGATAAAAAGCTGGGGAAAGACCGGATTCTGGACACTCTTAATCCTTCCCAAGGACTAAAAATGCAAAAGTCAAAGTGCAAAGTGCAAAATGTAAAGTTAATGAATGTCCTCTCGATTTGCAATTTACAATTTGCAATTTGCATTTTACATTGTCTCTTCCTCTTCGGCTGCGCCTCCATGCCGCGTATAGTTATACTCAACGACCCCCTGAAGGCCCGGGAACACGCAGACCTCGCCTCCATCTATGAAGAGAAAGGCGAATACGACCTTGCCATAAGGGAAGGGGAAGAGGCCATAAAGATGGATTCCAGGAACCTTAAGGCCTTAATTGCCATAGGGAACAGCCATCTGCAGAAGGGGAGTTACGATAAGGCGCATAGATATTATAAAAAGGCGATGAAGATACAGCCTAAGAACGGCGCCCTCCTGAACAACACCGCCATGCTTTATCTGTTCACTGGAAGGCTTGAAGATGCTGAGAGGCTTGCGAGAGAGGCGATTTCCATCAACTCGCCCCATCTTGGGTATTACTACGACACCCTCGGAAAGGTATATGAGAAGATGGGAAAGGAGAAAGAGGCTCAGGAGGCCTTTGATAAGGCAAACGAGCTGTTAAAAGGTCCTCAGTAAATAAACACGATTCTCTCCTGGCTGCTGTCAATGCGGGTTCTTTTGACTTGTTATCTCATTTCCGGTGTGGTATTTTCTTGATACCTAAAAACTGCAAACCACAGAGGCCACAGAGAAATTTTTTGAGTATAAAAACCTTTTAAAACCCTTTTCTTCTCTGTGTCCTCGTGATTTTGACAGAGGCTACAGAGAAATTTTTTGAGTATAAAAACCTTTTAAAACCCTTTTCTTCTCTGTGTCCTCGTGATTTTGACTTTAAAAATTATGGGTTTTTAAAAGTCAGCTTTTGAGTGCATGGAGAAAAGATTTAAAACAGGGTTTTTCTTTTTGTATTAAAGGGTTTCTTCTGTGTGCTCTGTGGTTCGATTGCAGGATTTAGGTGCAATGTCTGTTAACAGGGGATTAAGGGGAATTAGGTAAGGTGTCCCCCGAATTCGGTAAATA
Source organism: Deltaproteobacteria bacterium (assembly GCA_016208525.1). Classification (GTDB taxonomy): domain Bacteria; phylum Desulfobacterota; class JAENJC01; order JAENJC01; family JAENJC01; genus JAENJC01. The sequence continues at coordinate 8,854 of JACQYJ010000019.1, forward strand.
TAGTTGACATAGACACAACGAATCTCATTTTGAAGGCATATTGTCATGAAAAAACCTACTGATGGTTATACAAGGTTCTCCATTGCCTTGCACTGGTTGACGGCCCTGATGCTCTTTGCCGTTTTTCCTCTTGGCATTTACATGCATGAACTGCCTCTATCTCCACATAAGCTCAAGCTCTACTCCTGGCACAAGTGGCTGGGTGTAACGATATTTGTTGTCATCATTTCAAGGCTTTTCTGGCGCATTACTCATCAGCCGGCATTTACACAAGACTCAATCAAGGAATGGGAGAGAAGACTGGCCGGCACAGTGCATGTTATTCTCTACATCCTTATCATATCCATCCCATTGGAAGGTTGGCTTATGAGCTCTGCTGCCGGGTTCAAGGTGGTCTATTTGGGGCGTTTCCCTCTCCCTGAGCTGATAGGGAAGGACGAACATCTGGCCGAGTCCCTGAAATTTATTCACAAGCTGTTAAACATCTCCCTGCTTGCGGCATTTGCCCTGCACGTGGGAGGGGTATTGAAGCACCTTATAATTGACAGGGACAGGACGATAGTGGCCAGGATGATACCGTTCATGAAGAGAGGGAAATAATTATGAGATCGATTATAATGTTTTTTGTCTCCGCCTGCTTTATAGCGGCATTATCGCATGCCGAGGAATATAACGCCGTCCGGCCGGATAGCAGTTCCATAATCTTCGTATTCAAGCAGATGAATGTCCCTGTCGAGGGACGGTTCCAAAGGTTTACATCCCAACTGCTCTTTGAGCCCTCCAGGCCGGAGCGGGGCAAGGCGCAGATAGAAATTGATATGAACAGTATTGACGTGGGGAACAAGGACGGCAACGCTGAGGTCAGGGGCAGGAACTGGTTTGATACAGAAAAGTACCCGACTGCGAAGTTCGTTTCGGAAATGATTATATCTACAGGCATTGAGCGCTATGAGGTTTCAGGAAAATTAACAATGAAGGGACAAACCAAAGAACTTAAGGCCCCGTTTACTATGAAGCAGGGTCTACTTGAGGGAGGGCTGGTCATAAAGCGCCTTGAATGGGGGATCGGCGCCGGCATTTGGAGAGATACTGAAACAGTGGCGGATGAAGTGCGGATAAACTTCCGGTTGACGGCTGTGTCTGGAAAGAAAGGCAATAAATAGGTTTAAAAAAGGAGGTGATATTTATTCTATTGTAATTCAATTCACTGTCGCTGATACTGAAATATAACTTCACGGGGACCATTATTTTTAAGACTATTTAATGAAAGGAGAATTAACATGAAAAAAATCTTTATGACAATACTTCTCGCCGCCCTTGCCGCGGCCCCTGCCCTGGCGGACAATTACACTATAGACCCTTCCCACTCATTTCCAAGCTTTGAGATAAATCACATGGGCTTTTCAACCCAGAGAGGTAGATTCAACAAGACCGAAGGAAAGGCGACCCTTGATCCTGCCAAGCAGGCAGGCACAGTGGATATTACTATTGACGCAAGCTCCATAGATACCGGGCTGGCAAAGCTCGAAGAACACCTGAGGGCCGAAGATTTTTTTGATGTTAATAAATATCCGACCCTCTCATTTAAGTCGAAAATGGTCAGCTTTAACGGTGAAAAACCCGCCAGCATTGAAGTGGAGCTGACACTGCACGGCGTAACCAGGCCGGTTGCGCTCAAGGTCAACAGCTTTAACTGCGGAGTGCATCCGATGACCAAGAAGAATGTCTGCGGCGCTGACGCAGAGACCACCATAAAGCGTTCCGAATTCGGCATGGGGAAATATGTCCCGGCTGTCAGTGACGATGTGAGGATAATCATCCAGACTGAGATGACAAAGCACTAATGATAGGACCTAAATCCTGCAATCGAACCACAGAGCACACAGAAGAAACCCTTTAATACAAAAGGAAAACCCCTGTGAGCCTCTTGCAAAAGTCCTTAACCACAGAGGACACCGAGAAAAGATGAGAGGCACAGAGGACAAAATTATAATATTTAAGAAAAACCTCTGTGTTTCTCTGATTAATCTCTGTGAACTCTGTGGTTTGCAGTTTTTAAGTAAAATGCAATGCATCTATACTCCTTACGAATCAATGAATATCATCCCCTGAACATGCCACGTTTGCGACGCTGAATTCGGCACAAGAGTCGGCGGGAGATGAGGGATCACTTCTTTACTTCCTCCTTGACAGGCACCAGTATCCCAACTGTCCTGTTGTCCTCAGAGAAATACTGTTTTGCCACCCTCATTACATCCTCTGCCGTAACCTTTCTCATCTCATCGACATATTTATCCAGCAGCTTCCATGAGGCTACCGTCTCATACTGCCCAAGAAGCATGGCCCTGTTAAAGTTGGAGTCCTGCCCCATAATGAACGAGGCCTCTATCTGGTTCTTTGCCTTAGTCAGTTCTTTTTCAGATACCGGCTCAATTTTGAATTTATCTATCTCTGCGTAAATGGCCTTTTCAACCTCCTCAAGAGGTTTTCCCGGCATGGATGCCGCGTAAAGATAGAACATGCTCGGGTCAGTGCTTACCATGGAGTAGTCCCCTCCGGCATATAATGCCATCTGCTTCTCGTATACAATCGATTTATATAGCCTGGATCTCTTGCCGGCTGAGAGGATAAGCTCTAATAGAGAGAGAGGATATGAGTCCTTGTGTGTCAATGCAGGGACATGATACCCTGCTATTAGAACTGGAAGCTCGGCCTCCTTTTTGAGGAAAAGCCTCCTCTCACCTTTCTGTAACGGTTCTTCTATTGTTACCCTCCGGGGTTCTGCCCCTTTGGGGATGCTTGCAAACTGTTTTTTTATTTCACTAAGCATCTTTTCTGATTCAAAGTCGCCGACAACAACAATGGTGGCGTTGTTAGGGACATAGTGGGTGTCGTAATGGACCTTCAGGTCTTCAACCGTCATGTTTGTCAGGTCGTCCATCCATCCTATGGTCGGTATCCTGTAAGGGTGGTTCAGGAAGGCCACCTCCATCATCTTTTCATAAAGCGCTGATTCCGGGTCGTCCTCATGGTTCAGCCTCCTTTCCTCCTTCACCACGTCCCTCTCAGAGTTAAATTCCTTCGGGTCAAGGAGGAGCCCCCTCATCCTGTCTGACTCCATATCAAGTGAAAGCCATATGCGGTCGGATGAAAATGTCTCGAAGTATGCGGTGTAGTCCTTACTGGTAAAGGCGTTGTCATTCCCGCCGTTTCTCTGCACCGTCTGGGAGAATGTCTTTGGACCGTATTTCTTTGTCCCTTTGAACATCATGTGTTCCAGGAGATGGCTCATTCCGGTGTTCCCAGGCAGTTCATTTCTAGATCCAATCCTGTACCATATCTGGAATGTTGCCACAGGGGCCTTATGTTCCTCCATTAGAAGGACCTTCAGGCCGTTGTCCAAGGTGTATTCCTTTACCCCATCCCATCCAGCCGCAAAGGCAGAGGCTGAAACAGTAACTATCATTAATAAGGCCAAAATAAATTTTCTCATATCCCCTCCGTAGATGATAGACCGTATTGTCAAAATCTAACCACAGAACACAGAGAACAGCTTTAATATTGGAGAGTTACAGATCGTTTTGTTCCCTCCCCTCTGTGTCCTCAGATTATCATTCGTTTTATTCCATCTAAATCCTGCAATCGAACCACAGAGCACACAGAAGAAACCCTTTAATGCCACTGGCAAACCCTTGTTTTAAATCTCTTCTCCACGCACTCAAAAGGTGACTTTTTAAAAGCTCAATAATTTTTAAATCTAAAGCATGAGAACACAGAGAAGAAAAGGGTTTTAAAAGGTTTTTATACTCAAAATTTATCTCTGTGGTCTCAGTGGTTTCATTTTTCCTATTCAGTTTTCATAAAACTTTTGACAGTACCTGATAGACTATATTCAAAAGAAGAGGGGATGTCAACTATCCCTGCATAGTCCGACCCCACCCTGCTTTTATGGTCATGAAGAGGCTACAATGCCCAATTCCGGCAAATCTCTCCGCATCTCTCTTGTTCAGATGTCTGGTTGTCTGCCTGATTTGACCATTATTGACCTATCCAGTCGCACAATCGGCCAGCATCATGATCCTGTGCCGCATTTGAAGCAGGGTCTCAAATGACCGATGTCCTTTGCTAAGGCTAACACCAGGCGTCTTGATCGGGTCTACGACAAAGTTGTTGGTAGCGTTCCCAATAGGAGACCCATCCCCACCTCAATCCTCTACCCACAGGGCATAAACCTTTGAAGGGGAGGAAGTTATTTTCCTCTCCCTCATGGATTTATACCCGGAGCGGTAGAGGATTAAGCTGAGGGTGGGGTTTAGGGATTTAATTAAGGTCTCCCGTTTTCTACGCTGCCAATATCTTCGGCAAATCAGATCGGTGGAAGGATTACGGCACAGAGTCATTTAAGAAAGAGACCCTTGAAAAATGGAACTATGGCGGATTTGCTGAAGTTTGGAAGGAGCGTAAGCAAGGGCGAGTTTCAGAAGCAAGTACAGAAATTGAAGCCTTATAACTTCAATTATTATACTTGTAAGGATGATTTCCGGGGATTTCAACTTCAAAAACTATACTGTTAAGAGGGTTTTCTTGAACATCTCAACTTCAATTTCTGTACACCTTTATAGATATAGCCATGTCTATAGGAATTTAAAAAGGGAATTGGTAATGGAGAGTCTTGCATGGCTTTTAAGGTGTGAGGTTATTAAAAGTATTTTTGGTGTTTTAGTTGATAAATGCGTTTCGGGCACAGTCCAGGCACAGGGGTTTATAAACGCTTGAGAAAACAGGGCGTCACTGAGGGACAGCGGTTGAACAAACCGTTTTAAAAATATGGTGCCCCCGAGACGAATCGAACGTCCGGCGCGCGGTTTAGGAAACCACTGCTCTATCCTACTGAGCTACGGGGGCGTGAAAGCAGTTACGAGTGATGAGTTTTGAGTGAACGGAAGACCCAATTTTATAACACAACACCTAAAACTTTACAAGGGAAAAAACGCCGTGAGGCGCAACCTTTTTCCGTCCCTCAAGGAACTCCAGCTCTGCCAGGAAGGCGCACTCGACTACATGCCCGCCAAGGCCCTCTACTAAATCAATCACTGCTGAAACAGTCCCGCCTGTTGCCAATACGTCGTCTGCAATAAGTATCCTGGCTCCTGGTTTTATTGCGTCTAGATGTATCTCCAGGGAGTCCTCCCCGTACTCCAGTTTGTATGTCTTCTTCTTTGTCTTATGCGGGAGCTTCCCGGGCTTTCTTACAAGGATGACGCCCTTTCCCAGCTTGTACGCCAGGGCTGAACCTACGATAAATCCACGCGCCTCTACGCCAAGGACAAGGTCTATATTCTGGTCAATATAGCGGTGACCGAGGAGATCTACAGCAGTCTGAAATGACTTTGCATCAGCAAGGAGAGTAGTTATATCCTTAAAAAGTATCCCCTTTTTCGGAAAATCCGGGACATCTCTGATAATGTTTTTAAGTCCTTCCATCGAACCCACCCCCACTGAGAATTCAGAATACAGAATCCAGTAGCCAGAATATTAAGTCTTCATTCTGAATTCTGGATTCTGACTTCATTACATCAGAAAGTTTATATACCACTCCGTTTTTCATGGCAAGTATAAAGTTGGGTCTACCGTCACCTTATTTTTTCTTATTTCGAAATGGAGATGAGGGGTCGTTGCCCTTCCCGTGTCCCCAACCTGCGCAATCTCTTCGCCCTTTTCCACCAGGCTGCCTTCGGATGCAAGGTTCTTTTTATTATGGGCGTATACGGTAAAGAAGGTCCCTTCGTGTTTGATTATAATCAGGTTCCCGTACCCGTTGAGGCCGTTCCCGCTGTATATCACCTTCCCTGAGTCGGCGGCCATTACTGGTTTCCCTGCTTCGGCCTTTATGTCTATCCCTGCGTGTTTTTCACCGTTCCTCATCCCGAACCCGGATATTACCTTTCCATTTACAGGCCATAAGAACCTTCCCTTTCCTCCCTTTGAGGTCTCTTCTGAACGAGTGGGGATGGATGCTGTTTGCAGTTTTCTGACCGCTGAAGCACTGGGGGAGACACTTTCCTTGTATTCAATTGTCACATCTATCATCTTTTCACGGCTTGCGCCGGGTATGAATACAGCATCCCCTTCCTTCAGGGTTACGTGTTCTTTAAATCTGTTTATCCTTACGATCTCTTGAGTTGGCACATTATAGGCCTTTGCTATGCCATAGAGAGTTTGCCCCTTTTCAACATTGTGATAGATCCCATAAGGAGTACCACATCCAAACAAATAAAGGCAAAAGGTAAAAGGCAAAAGGCAAAAGGCTAACGATAAAAAAGGAAAGTCTGTCTTCTTTAGCCTTTGACCTTTGACCTTTGACCTTTCAGTATTCATGCCCTTCTCTTTCGATCTTCCAGCCATTTTCACCTATAAGTTTAACGAACCGGCACCCTCCCATGTCGTCCTTTTCTATCCCGGTCTCAGTCTTCCTCACCCTGATCAGGGATTGAATGAATTCTCCACCTACAGGGATTAAAAGCCTTCCTCCGACCTTCAACTGGTTTACGAGAGGCTCTGGTATGTCAGGGGCCCCTGCTGTTACAATGATTGCATCAAATGGGGCCTCCTCCTCCCAACCGAGTGTTCCGTCCCCGATCTTTACCACCACGTTGCCGTAACCGAGTTTGTCCAGCGCCTTTCGGGCCCGATTGGCAAGAGGGGATATCCTTTCAATGCTGTATACCTTATGGCATAGTTCCGCAAGTATTGCGGTCTGGTAGCCGGAACCGGTGCCCAACTCAAGCGCTCTTTCATCTCCCTTTAACTCCAGCGCCTCAGTCATTACCGCCACCATGAACGGTTGGGATATGGTCTGCTCCTCGCCAATAGGGAGGGGAAAGTCGCTATAGGCCTGGCTGTATAACGCCTCATCCACGAAGAGGTGCCTCGGCACCTTTCTCATGGCATCAAGAACCCTTTTGTCCTTTATCCCCCTCGGGATCAGCTGGCTGTCAATCATCCGCTGTCTTGCTATCTTATAATGATCTATCATTTTGGCGGAAGTATAACACAGGGAAAAGCGAGAGGCTATTGGAAAAAACAAAGGTCGGATATTAGAGCAGGCCATCAGGTCAGGATACCGGGCGTTTCGACAGAGGATCTGGGACTAAATAAAGCCGAGGGGAATGATTCAGGCGGGAAATGGGAAAAAGCAGTTTAATTGGCGTCCCCAACGGGAGTCGAACCCGTGTCGCCGTGAAAGTGCAAAGGAGTTAAATCTTAGAAAACGTTGTTGGCGGCTGGTCTCCCTTCAAGCTCTTGTTTTAAGCCGTTTCTACTGTTTCTATTAGTTTCAATTCTTCCACCTATTCCACTATCTCATGTGTTAAGGGGGCACAAAAATGGGCACAGTGGAAATGACTAACCTCAAGTTGTCAACCTCTTTAAGGCGAAGACAAATAGCGCACATTACCCCTATTGCAAATGGCAGATATACTTGGTTGCTGCCATTCCCCTGCCACTTCTCCCAGAGACCCGCAAAAACATCACACTACGGTCTGATTAAGTGAAGTTGCTTCCTCCCTTTATCTAATTTCTGCCCCTCATAAAAACCGTCAGATGGTATAAGACATATTATTCCTTAAGGCACATCTGAATTATCCCAGGTCTATAACATGCTCCCTATAGAGGCACTGTCCGAGTCTCCTTGGAAACCTCATAATAAGGTCAGTCATTCCCCCCTCTTTGGAGGTCATAAGCGTCCTAATAATTTCCGTGCTATATGATAACTCTTAAAAACTGCAAACCACAGAGATCACAGAGATAAATTTTGAGTATAAAAACCTTTTAAAACCCTTTTCTTCTCTGTGTTCT
>JACQYJ010000020.1 GCA_016208525.1 Deltaproteobacteria bacterium
ATTATAATATTTAAGAAAAACCTCTGTGTTTCTCTGATTAATCTCTGTGAACTCTGTGGTTCAAATAGTTTTGCAATTGCCTCACAAGGTTTTTCTTTTGATATTAAAGGGTTTCCTCCGTGTGCTCTGTGGTTCGATTGCTGGATTTAGGTCTAAAATATCTTGCATTAGTTCAGAAATCTGATAATCTGAATTCAGAATATCAATATGGAGGCGATTATGGAAACCATTAAGTATATGACGGCGGAGATAAAGGCGCGCGGTCAGCTTACTATACCCAAGAGGATTAGGGAGGCGAGCCATCTGGAGGAAGGAGAGGTGGTTTCGATCATCCCCGTGGGGGACTCCATTATTGTGACGCCCAAGAGACTTGAACTGGATGAGGCGAGGAGGCAGTTTAAAAAGATACTGAAGGTCTCCGGCCTTTCTGTTGATGATTTGTTAAAGGGACTGGAAGTGGAAAGAGAAACTCTTTACAGAGAGAAATATGGCAAAAAAGGCCGTTAGGTTATTCCTCGACTCTAATGTAATTCTCTCCGGCCTCCTTTCCGATAAAGGAGCGCCGCGGAAGATCCTCGACCTCCTCTGTCTCAGGCTGCCGTTTTTTGCAGGTATTACTGGGAGATACAACATCATGGAGATAGAGCGAAACCTGGCAAATAAGCTTCCGGCAGCCCTCTCTGTCTATGAGGAATACTTCCCAAGGCTTAACCTTGAGATCGTCCCTCTTCCGTCAAAGGATGTGTTAAAGAAGCTCTCCGGCCATACTGCGGAAAAGGATATCCCTGTCCTTGCATCGGCACTGAAAGGCCGGGCTGATTTTCTTGTTACAGGCGATAAGAAGGATTTTGCGGCTTTAATGATGAAAGGGAGTTACCCTTTCAGAATAATGGCGCCAGCGGAGTTTCTTGACATAATACCTGAGATTGTTGAAAAACAAGAATAAACAGAATTCCGCTGCCTCAATCCTTATTCCCGCCATTCAAAGAAAGAACCACAGTTATATTCTTGCAACGCTGCCTGTCACGCCTGCAAAATTCCTCCGTGTGCTCTGTGGTTCGATTGCAGGATTTAGGTTAAATTCTTCTATGTCCCTTAGTAGTTTGACAAATAGAGGATTTGCTTGTAAATTCTTTGCTAGCGTTCCTAATAGGAGACCCATCCCCACCTCAATCCTCCCCTTGAAGGGGAGGAAGTCATTTTCCTCTCCCTCAGGGATTTATACCCGGAGCGGTAGAGGATCAAGGTGAGGGTGGGGTTTAGCGATTTAATTAAGGTCTCCTGTTTTCTTCGCTACCAATTCTTTAAAAGAGGTTACCATGCGCCATTATTTGTGTCTCTTATCTTTTCTTTGTATGTCTATCACCGTTTATGCCGGAGAGATGAGAACTCCCGGCAAACCACGGCCTCCGCTTCAGATAGCTATCTCTCCTGTCCAATCCGGCCTTTTGCCTTCCGATATAAAACCAGGAGATGTCGTAGAGCTTAAGATTATCGAGAAGACCCTTGCCGATGCCGGTGAGCTGGATATCAAAGTTGAACTCCTTGGCGGCGTGGAGCTTGTCTCCGGCGAGACCTCCTGGGCTGGACCGGCCAAAAAAGGCGAGGATAAAGCGCTTCTGATAACAGTACGCGCGCCCAAACATGGAAATGGAAGGATAAGGGCCCGCGTCTCTGTGCCGCAAACAGGAAGCGCTGCCTTTGCTGTCGAGGCGGAGTATCGTCTCGGAGCCGATCCGGAGAAGAAGCCGGCTGGCCTGCCGGAGATAAAGAGGGACAGCAAGGGAAGGGAGATAAGGGAGTACAGGATTAAGTAAATGCAAAGTGCAAAGTGCAAAGTGCAAAGTGCAAAATATATATCCCTTTTGTTTCTCCTGGTTATTTCCCTTTCGGCCTGTGGAGGCGGCGGGGGTTCGTCGCAGGTGATCGAGGGGCCTCCATCCACGCCAACCGGGGTCAATGTGGTTGTCAGCGGCTCAAGCGAAGTGGTCATAAGCTGGAACAGTGTTGAGAATACTACATCTTATAATATATACTGGTCTACGGTACCTGGCGTGAGCAAGAGCGGCACAAAGATACCCGACATCGCCTCGACCTCATACACACATGCAGGGCTTACCAACGGCGCTGCATATTACTATGTCGTGACTGCTGTCAACAGTTATGGGGAGAGCAGTGAATCCGCTGAAGTGTTTGCGAAGCTCGATGTCCCTCGCCCTCCGGGCGCGGTTGCCGCTGTGGCCGGAGATGGACAGGCGACGGTGAGCTGGAGCACTGTAGATGGGGCCACGTCTTACAACCTGTATATGGCCTCCCAGTCCGGGGTAAATAAAACTAATTACGCATCTCTGACAGACGGGATGTCTCAAATCGGCGCTACCAGCCCCTACTCCCATACAGGGCTTACCAACGGCGCTGCATATTACTATGTCGTGACTGCTGTCAACAGTTTCGGAGAGGGGAGCGAATCTAACGAGGTAGCAGTGACGCCGACAGCAACACCCGGCAGTTTGACGGTCAGCGGCTCAGTTCACTATGAGGACAAGGAGTATGGGAAATGGCAGGACTCTACAGGTAAGTGGCAGGCAGGATTCACAGGCAAGACGACGTATAAGGCTGTGCGCTATGCAGATGTTCAGGCCGTTGATTCGGCAGGCGGCGCTACGATTATCACAGGGACGACGGATGCCACAGGCTCGTATTCCTTGACCATACCTTCTGCCTCTACAATATATATCAGGGTCATCTCATCTTCCGTATCCCCGTCAGTTGCCGTGAAAGACCTGTCTAATGCGTTCCACGCAGTAACAGGCCCTAACTTTACAGTATCCGGGGCCGCAATGGCTGATATCTCCATCCCTGCGACAAGCCGGGCAGCCGGGGCGTTTAATATCCTCGATGTCTTCACAAGCGGGGCTCAGTTCATCTACTCCCTTTCAGGGAGCAATCCTCCAGCGCTCACGGCCTTCTGGCAGAACCCCAAGGGCACGTATTATTGCAGCGGATATGATCCATCCTGGTGCGCTGGTGGAGAGGGGATTTATGTCATTAACGGCAGTGACAGCGATGAATATGACGATGATGTCCTGTGGCATGAATACGGTCATTTTATAGCCAGTAAATATTCAAAGGATGATTCGCCTGGAGGCGCTCATTATCTGACATCTAATGACCTCGATCTGCGGCTCTCATGGAGCGAAGGGTGGGGGGACTTCCTCCCCGGAGCTCTTAAGGCATGGCTTAAGGACACATCGCCGTCTCTGCTCTCGGCTGAACCGGCGATGGAGCCCTCTGTATATGTTGATACATCAGGCGCAAGCGGGTGGTACTTTGACTTCGGGAACCCAGGCGATTTTCCTTTTTTATACTCCAGCAACGAGGCAGCGGTGGCAAAGGTACTGCATAGACTAAGGTCAAATTACGGTATGCAGGCTGTCTGGGAGGTCTTTATCTACATAAAGGTCGTGACAACGCCGGTAAACCTTGAGGCATTCTGGGACGGCTGGAATTCTCTCGGCAAGACCGACATAACAGCAACCCTCAGCGAGAGGTCAATAAAATACTCCTCCGATATTTTTGAAGCGTCCAACGAAAACTCCCCGAATATCTTAAGAAAGGCAGTCGTAGGGCAGGCCGAGGAACACACATTATACAGCAGCGGGGACATGGACTATATAGCCTTTGACGCCATAGAAGGCCAGGCATATACATCTGAAACAGCAGCCCTTGTGAACGGGGCAGATACGTATATCAGGATAATTGCGCCCGATAAAACCGCGGTAGTCGCTGATAACGACAATACCAGCGGGAAAAGCTATGCAAATAGTGTCCCGAACAACTGTGATGCGGAAGGTGAATGTCATGAAAACGGTTTTGATATACTCGGCTCTACAGCAAGCTTTACGGCAACTGCTACAGGGACATATTACGTCGAGGTAAAGAGCTCTCCGAGCAGGCCGCTTTCTGCCGGGAGGTACGGGGGGTATTCCCTGACGATAACGTCGCCGTAAACACCAAGGAGATCAACCCCTCCCGACCTCCCCTTTAACTAAAGGGGGGGAGAAAAAATTCCCCCTCTTTAGTTAAAGAGGGGGTTAGGGGGAGTTGGACTTTTTATTAGACAGGAGATGAATATACATGCTCCATTTTGCCAAAAAGAGGCTTTTATACGGCGCCATCATTGCCCTCTCTACCGCCCTTTTAGTCAATCTCGGCTTTTATCTCGGCCTGTTTGAGGGGCTGGAGCGCAAGGCGTTCGACATGCGGGCCAGGTACAACAGCAGACAGCCTTCATCCGAGGTGGCGATACTACTGATAGATGAGGCCTCACTCCGGGGGATGAACCCGATAGTAGGCAGGTGGCCGTGGCCGCGGTCGGTCCATGCCGATGTTGTGGACTTCCTGGCGATGAGCGGCGCCAAGGCGGTATTGTTCGATATACTGTTCACTGAAAACGAGAGGGTCTTTGGAACACCGAGGGGTGTCCTGGCGCCGAGTGACGAGAGGCTTGTGGAGTCCACAGCCTCGGCAGGCAATGTATACCATGCCGCCCAGATAGTGATAGACGAGGAGGATGAATACAATAAGGGCCTGCTGAACAGGCCGATACCGAACGATTTTGCCGGGCGCTTCTCGGTTGCGCTAATCGGTGCGCCTGTCAGCGGACACAATAACTACTACCTCCCTTTTAAGGAGCTGTATACAGCCTCAAAGGGGACAGGGATCGTAGAGTTCCTGTCTGACCCCGACGGCGTCTACAGGAGGACCAAGCTTTTCCGGCATTACCAGGGCAGCTTTTATCCTGTCCTCCCTGTGTCGCCTCTGCTTGATATTATGAAACCGGAAACGATCATACAGGAAGAGGATAGAATCGTTTTGACCGGCGTCCAGGATGGCAACCTACAACTCAAAACTCAAAACTCAAAACTCAAAACTCTGGAGATTCCTCTCCAAAAAGACGGCTCATATCTTATTAACATGCACGGGGACTTCAGGCCATATTCAATGAGCGGCGTCCTGGCCTCTATCCAGAAGATAAAGATGGGGGAGTTGGAGGGGCTGCCTGTGAGCCCTGATGAATTCAAGGACAAGGTTGTCTTTATTGGCGGAAGCGCTGTAGGGATAGAGGACCTGAAGCCGACATCAACGGGCGGCAACACCCCCGGTGTATACCTCCATGCCTCTGTCTACAGCAATATAATCAGGGGTGATTTCTTAAGATATACGGGCCCGCTCATTACATCATTATCTATCCTGTTACTTTCTGTAACTGTGACCATAGCCATATTATGGAGCCGGAATATAATATACTATCAGTTAGGCGTGCCGTTCCTCCTTGCTTTTATGTATATATCGTCCTCTTTCTGGTGGTTCGGACATAATACAGTGTTTGATATAATAGCCCCAACCATGTCAATTGTCATTTCATGGATGGGAACTTTTGCGTTCCTGGGCATTATCGAGGGTAAGGACAAGAGGAAGATAAAGAGGATGCTTTCCCAGTATGTCTCTCCCTCGATACTTTCTACTTTGATTGACAAGTCCCCGCAGGATGTCTTAAAGGCCGGGGGCGGTAGCAAGGAGAATCTGACCATCCTGTTTTCGGACATAAGGGGGTTTACATCCATATCCGAGAGGCTTGAGGCCGAACAGGTGGTCGAGCTGCTGAATGGCTATCTGTCGGAGATGGTGGATGTGATATTCAGGCATGAGGGCACCCTTGATAAGTTCATTGGCGATGCGATAATGGCCTTGTGGGGCGCCCGCATAAGGATCAACGACCATGGAAAGAGGACAGTCCTTGCAGCCCTGGACATGAGGAGACAGTTGGAGGCTTTCAATCAGAGACTTGTTGCCAATGGGTTGATCCACTTAGACATGGGCGTTGGAATTAATACAGGCGAGGTCATCCTTGGGAACATCGGCTCTGAAAAAAAACTTGACTATACCATCATAGGTGATAATGTTAACTTAGCATCAAGGATGGAGGGACTCACGAAGGAGTACGGCTCTCCCATACTTATCACCGAGTCTACATACGAAGAGGTCAAGACCTCAATACCCTGCCGGATAATAGATATGGTAAGAGTTGTAGGCAGGAAGAAGGGGATAAGGATTTACGAGCCGCTTGATGCGCGTGAGGGTGATGTAACTGATAAGACAATCTCCCTTTCGGAAGAGGGGTTTAATTATTATTTGAAACGGGACTGGGACGCCGCAATTAAGAGCTATTCCGGGATATTGTCCATAAGACCTGATGACAGATTAAGCGAGATATTTATCGGCAGGTGTGAGAATTATAAGAATGAGGAGCCGCCCTCGGACTGGGACGGAGTTTATACGATGATGAAGAAGTGAAAATTGCAAAAACTCTTATTCTCACCGCAAAGGCGCAAAGAGCGCGAAGAAAAGCTTTTTATAATCAAGCAGTTACCTTTGCGTCCTTCGCGTCTTTGCGGTTAATTTTTAGTTTTTACGAATGAATCAAACTTTACAGGGAAAAAAGGAGGTTAGTCATGAATAAGAAGATTTTAGTTTTGAACTTTGCGCTTTGCACTTTGAATTTTGCATCTGGGTGTCAAGGCTCCTCGTTGGCCAGAGGCCACCGGCAGCCAAAATCTCAGTCCTGGAAAGCTCCGGAGAAAAGCTTGAGACAGGCGCAAGGAAGAGGGCGTCGGCATTTACAACGGCAGCGGCAGCCAGGGGGTTTGCGGAGGAACGCTCCAGGGTCAGCGACAAGTACAAGGTTGACTTCGCCAGGGTAGAGCGCATGGAGGCCGTCAGGGTAAGCGACGAGGAGGCGATGAAGTTCCTCCAGGAGGGGGTGGGGAAATGAAGAAAATTGAAAATTGCAAATTGAAAATTGCAAATTTTAAAATTATTCTTTTTGCATTTTGCATTTTGCATTCTGCACTTTGCAATATTGTTTTGGCTTCCGGCGATTTCCGGCAGAGGGCGTCACAGGGGGAGGAGTCGTTCTCCGAGGAAGACGATGTAAGGGCAGAGGTGGTCTTTGGCAGGGGGCTTGCGGCAAGGATATTGGGCAAGTATGCTTTTTATGAGAATGACAAGCTCAATGAGTATGTCAACAAGATCGGGAAAGGTTTGGCCCAGTTTGCCAACAGGCCTGAGATCGAATTCAGGTTCGCAGTCCTCGACACCGATATAGTCAACGCTTACGCCGCTCCAGGCGGGTATATATTCGTTACAAAGGGCGCCCTCAGGCAGATGGAAGACGAGGCTGAACTGGCCGCAGTCCTCTCTCATGAGATCGCTCATGTCACCGAAAGGCATATTGTAAAAGAGCTTAATATAAAGGGGACGGAGGTCTCCCCTGTCTCCGGTTTTGCCCAGGTGCTCGGAGGAGGGAGCGGAGCGGTGAGAACTGCTTTTACCCAGATGGTTGATAAGGCGGCGGAGATACTCTTTGAGAAAGGTCTGAAAAAAGAGGACGAGTATGATTCCGACCGGGTGGCGACCATGACCATAGCTACCGCAGGTTACGACCCTTCGGCCTTAAAAAGGTATCTCAAGAAGATATCCAACTCTGCAAAAGAGACTAAAACCCTGACAGACACCCACCCTTCTTTTGATGAAAGGATTAAAAATGTAGATAATGTCCTTGCCGAAAACCAGTTGACTGATAAGAAACAGGCTCTTGTGAAGGGGAGATTTAATGAGAATGTCAGGATTAAGTAACGTTAGACGTAAGACGTTAGACGTAAGACGTAATTTATTAATGAGGATAGGGTTTGTTTTTTTCTTACTTCTCACATCTCACATCTCACATCTCACCCCTGCTTTTGCAGACGAGTACCACTACAACAACATCCTGATAGGTGACAGGGCTGCTGGTATGGGAGGCGCCTACACGGCGATATCCGACGACCCATCGGGACTTTTCTATAACCCCGCAGGCATCGCCTATACCCAGGGGAGCAACGTCTCGGTCAGCGCCAACGCCGTTCATCAAACAAGGACCGTTTATAAAGATGTCCTCGGCGGCAATGGTTGGGAACGCACCTCTTCAGCGCTTCTCCCGAACTTCTTCGGGATCATACAGCCCCTCGGAAAGGGGAAGCTTGGTTTTTCCTATGCCGTGCCGGATTCCATTGTAGAGGACCAGGATCAGGTGTTTTATAACATCCCTAACATTACAAGATATGTTATCAACTTCAACAAAAATGATAACACCTATAACTTCGGGCCGTCTTATGCATTGGAGCTTGCCAAAGGTCTTTCAGTTGGTCTAACTATATATGCGCATTACAAAGACAGCCAGTGGATAATGAACCAACTGACCAACCTTAACTCAGGTCAGTATGAGTGGTTAAACCAATATTACCAAACATCAGAATGGGGTATTCGCCCGATAATCGGCTTGATGTGGAACACGACTGACAAGTTGTCGTTTGGTCTTACCGCAAGTCAGACAAAGGTATTGAATTCAACTACGACAAACCAGGTAGTAATTAAGGATATATCCTATGACGGGAACACAATCAACCGTATAGCAATCAAGAGCGATGAAAAGAGGGAACTGCCCCTTACGGCAACCCTGGGTTTCGCCTTTTTTCCTTCCAACACACTGATAATCGCCGGCGATTTTACCTATTACGATAAAGCGACGGACAATAACTTTGGCGACAAACAACCCACCTGGAATGCCGCACTTGGCGCTGAATACTATTTGAGCGAGAAATGGGCGCTCAGGGGAGGTTTATTCACGGACAGGGCCAACACGCCGGAAGCAAAGGCCGGAAATGGGATAGATGACTTTGATCATA
>JACQYJ010000057.1 GCA_016208525.1 Deltaproteobacteria bacterium
TCAAAAGAATAATTGTTTCACCCAAAAGGTGATTCGATTATTTTTGACGAAGTCGTAAAAAGTCACAAATCACCCTTCGACAAGCTCAGGGCGAACGGTGGTCAGGTTGAAATCATTGACTTTATTCCGTTCGTGGTGAGCCTGTCGAACCACAGAAAAGACTTTTTACGAGACCATCAACTTTGCGTTCTTGGCGAGCTTTGCGAGAAATTAGATTTTTTCGGTAGATCAATTACTCATGGAGGAAACCGATGAAAAGATTTCTAAGTCTTACTGCATTTTTAATGATTGTCATATTTGTGACAGGATGTCCAAAGAAACCAACCATTGTAAAAGAGGAGGCAAAAGCGCCGGTCGTTGACACAAAGGGCCAGGAGGAAATGGCAAGAAAGGAAGCGGAGGAGAGGGCAAGAGCAGAGGGTAAGGCAAAGGCCGAGGCTGAGACAATGGCCAGGAAAGAGGCCGAAGAGAGGGCAAAAAGGGAGGCTGAGGAGAAGGCAAGGGCCGAGGCTGAAAAGGCAAAGACATTTATGGCGGAAGACATCCACTTCGATTTTGACATGTATGAGATCAAGGGAAACGATAAAGAGATATTAAGCGCCCTGGCCGAATTTCTCTTAAAGAACAAGGATGCCGGCTTGCTCTTAGAAGGTCATGCCGATGACAGAGGGAATAGCGCTTACAACCTGGCCCTTGGAGAGAGGAGGGCTCAAAGCGCCAGGGAGTATCTGGTGACTCTCGGTGTCAGCGCTGCAAGGATTTCCACAATCAGTTATGGACAGGAAAAACCTGTATGCAGCGAGCCCAACGAAGACTGCTGGTGGAAGAACAGAAGGGCGCACTTCTCTATGCAATGGAGATAGCATAGTTACAGGACGCCACTCTTTAGGGGGTCATCCTGGCCCATTTAACAGTTATACCTAAAAACTGCAAACCACAGAGACCACAGAGAAATTTTTTGAGTATAAAAACCTTTTAAAACCCTTTCTTCTCTGTGTTCTCATGCTTTAGATTTAAAAATTACCGGGCTTTTAAAAAGTCACCTTTTGAGTGCATGGAGAAAAGATTTAAAAGAAGGTTTTTCTTTTGGTATTAAAGGGTTTCCTCCGTGTGCTCTGTGGTTCAATTGCAGGATTTAGGAGGTAAGTAATCAAATGTCTGAAAACCTCGCGTCAATAATACCGTCAAATATCGTGGCAACCAAAGACAAGGGGAGGCTGGATCGATAAGAGTGACTTATGGACACAATAAACAAGATCGGAAATTTGAATGATAGACTCATCATTGTATCAAACAGAGAACCCTATGTAAGGCGGAAGGGAAAGCTGGAAAAGACCGCCGGAGGCCTCGTCTCTGCCCTTGACCCGATTATGCAGAAGAACGGAGGGATATGGATTGCGGCAGGGGAGAAAGAAGGCGGAGCCGGCAGCCATTCCGTGATGATGGTCCCTCCTGACAGCCCGTCTTATTGTCAGAAAAGCATATTGCTGTCGCCCTGGGAGGAGGACAACTATTACAACGGCTATTCAAACAGGTTCCTCTGGCCCCTTTGCCACATGACACTGGACAGGGTATATCTCAGGAGATCCTACTGGAATGCATACAAAAGGGTAAACAACCTTTTTGCCCGGGCGGTCCTGGAAGAGAGCGAAGACAGGGACGTGGTCTGGCTCCAGGATTATCACCTCGCCTTATGCGCCGGATATATAAAAGAAGTGAAGCCAAAATCGTCGGTGTTACAGTTCTGGCACATACCCTGGCCTCCCTATGACATTTTCAGGATATGCCCCCAAAGAAGGGAGATACTGGAAGGCCTCCTGTCAAACGACCTCCTCGGATTTCAACTGGACACCTTCTGCAAAAACTTTATGACCAGCGTAGAAAGGGAGCTGGATGCGGGGATAGACTATAAGGAAGGATACGTCCATTACAGGGGGCATACCACAAAGATCAAGGCGTTTCCTATCAGCGTTGACTTCTCATGGTTTACAGATAAGGCTTCGACAAAAAAGGCAAGGTCTGCATGGATACGGTTCAGGAACAGGCTGAATCTTCTTCCCGAAGGACTTGTAGGTGTGGGTGTTGACAGGCTGGAATACACGAAGGGGCTGATAAAGAGGCTGGAGACATTAGACCTCTTCTTCTCCAAGTATCCAAGGTACAGGGGAATATTTACATTTGTCCAGGTGGCGGCGCCGACAAGGAGGGTGGAACCCTATCTTAGTTATAAGGCAAGAGTGGAAAACATGGTGGCTTCGATAAATGCAAAATACAGGGATGATGGATGGGAACCCATTCGATACATAGACTATAAACTGAACCATGATGAGTTGGCTGCCATTTACATGGGTGCGGACCTGGCAATAATAAGTTCTGTCTATGACGGGATGAACCTTGTTGCAAAGGAATACGTTGCGTCACAGGTTGATGAAAAAGGGGTCCTCCTTCTGAGTGAATTCGCCGGCGCAGCAGACGGGATACCTGGCGCAGTCCTCATAAACCCATACGACACGGAAGGTTTTGCAGACGCCATAAAAGATGCCCTCCAGATGCCTGCTTCAGAAAAGAGGAAGTTTATGGGGGCATCGAGGTCTTACATCAAAGAAAACGACATATTCAAGTGGGTAGGTGATATACTGGTCGAGGTTGAAAAGATCAGGTGAATGATTACTTATTCCGTCGCTTGGACTATATAAAAAATCGGATAACGGGGAAGAGAATATCCCTCTTTCTCGATTTTGACGGGACCCTGACGCCTATCGTAAGCAGGCCAGAAAAGGCATTTCTTTCATATCAAATGAAAGAAATAGTCCGAAGGCTGTGCAACATTTGCAAAGTTGCCATAGTCAGTGGAAGGGAAATAGGAGATATTAAAGAGAGGGTAGGTATCCCTGAATGCATCTATGTCGGGAACCACGGCCTGGAGGTCGAAGGGAACGGCCTTTCATTTAAGGTAGAAGGCGCGGTTGAGTCAAGGGGTGAGTTAGAGAAGTTTCTAAGAGAGATCAGGGAGGCTGTCCGGGAGGGAAACATAAGGGGCGCCGTCCTTGAAGATAAGAAGCTTACGGCAAGCCTCCACTACAGGCTCATGGACAAAATAGACATTGAGGCGTTCCTTTCACTAATAAGGTCTGCTCTCAAACCTTATTTGGAGAAAGGCCTCTTTCGGATCGTTGAGGGGAAGAAGGTGGTAGAGGTAAGACCCAATGTCGGGTGGGACAAGGGTAAGGCAGGTCAGTGGCTCATGATGCAGGAGGGGTTCAAGGAAAGCATCCCGGTTTACATAGGTGACGATGAAACAGACAGGGACGCCTTCAGGGCGATAAAGGGTCAGGGGGTATCTTTAGCTGTCGGCCCTATGCTTGAAGGTGCGGAGTTTCATCTCAGAGGTCAGGGAGAAGTGGAAAAGCTTCTCAGGTGGATGATGTCGCTTCTGAGCAAATAACCAAAAAATGGGGGGGGGAACCAATGTCCCTTATCAAACAGCAGTTGGTTGACATCTTTAATTCTGCACTGTCTGCGGCAGACCCCTATAATGCCGTTAAGAGGACGATCAAGGTCACAGATAATAGATTGAGGGTCAATGATTCAGTCTATGATTTAAAAGAGTTCAGCAGGGTCATTGTGATTGGCGCAGGAAAAGGAACCGCCCCAATGGCCAAAGCGGTGGAAGAACTCCTCGGAGAAAGGATTGATGAAGGGGTTATAATCGTAAAACACGGTCACACACGTCCCCTCGTAAAGATACGGCAGATAGCGGCCTCCCATCCGCTTCCCGATGAGGCAGGCGTGAAAGGGACGGAAGAAATCATTGAGACTCTGAAAGATGCCGATGAAAAGACTCTTGTTATCTGCCTTCTTTCAGGCGGAGGCTCTGCCCTTCTTGTCTCCCCTGCGGAAGGGATATCTCTTAAAGACAAGCAGTCATTGCCTCCGGTCCGACTGTTCCTGACCGCTCGACATTCATGGATACTGTAAAGGTTATCGAAAAATATAATCTCGTGAAAAAACTTCCTGACAATGTATTATCCATGCTGTTAGACGGGATAGCAGGCAAGCTGCCTGATACGCCAAAGGCGGGTGAAAACTGTTTTAAGAAAGGTTCGGTTGTTATTGTAGGAAGCGTCAGGCAGGCCCTCAATGCTGCAAGCAATGAGGCGGAAAAGACGGGATTTGACATTGAGTTTGTAACGGATAAACTTCAGGGAGAAGCAAGGGAGGCTGCGAAATATCTGGCTGATTTAGCAAAGATTGTAAGGAGGTCCAGGAAGGGCGGAAAACCTATGTGTCTTCTCTCCGGGGGAGAGACCGCGGTTACTGTCAAAGGAAGCGGAAAAGGGGGAAGGAATCAGGAGTTAGCCCTTGCATTCGCGCTGGAGATAGAGGGAGTTGGCGGAATAACGATGCTTTCTGCTGGCACCGACGGGACTGATGGCCCAACCGATGCGGCAGGGGCGATAGTTAATGGTAATACATCGGGAAAGGCAAAGGAATTCGGCCTTGATCCAGCGGCCTACCTTATGAATAACGACTCTTATAATTTCTTTAAAAAACTCGACTATCATACAGGACTTAGTACTATGGACGGGACTGCCGACGTGATAAGAGACACGGTGGTAGACCATAAGGCATACCTCTTGAGCCACCCGCTATCGCCTGTTCACAGGATTTCTACCCCATATTATGGAATACCGGGCAAAGGGAGCGCCATAAGGACTGTATTCCAGATGGCAGTTGACATGGGTGCAAGTGCGTGCGCCATTGTGGATTCGGACCTGAGGAGCATTACCCCGGAGTGGATAGAGCTTCTCATCTCTCCGGTTCTTAAGGAGGGTAACGACTTTGTTGCCCCGCTTTACGACAGGCACAAGTTCGACGGGACAATCACGAACTCCATTGTTTACCCCTTGACCAGGGCTTTTTATGGAAAGAGGATAAGGCAGCCTATAGGCGGGGAGTTCGGGTTTTCCGGGAATATGGCGGAGTTCTACCTGAAACAGGACGTATGGGGGTCGGATGTGGCGCGCTTCGGGATAGATATATGGATGACCACCGAGGCCATAGCCAATGATTTCAGGGTATGCCAGGCATTCCTCGGCGCGAAGATACATGACCCCAAGGACCCTGGTTCTGATCTGAGCGAGATGCTTGTCCAGGTGGTCAGCTCTCTATTCGACCTGACTGAGAAACATTCAGACCTATGGAAGGAGGTCAAAGGCTCTATAGATGTTCCCACATTCGGGTTCAGGTATCATGTGGGGCTTGAACACGTGAAGGTAGACGTGGGAAGGATGCTGGGTATATTCAGGGAAGGCCTTAATAACCTGGACAAGATATGGCTGGATGTCATAGGAGCCGGTGATTTTGGCGAGGTTAAGGCCCTTGGGACTTTGTCTGACAAAGAGTTCCTGTTTCCACCAAAGCTATGGCCAAGGATCATATACGACTATGCCATAGCTTATCACAAGAAGAGGCTCCCTCCTCAGCACCTGATAAAGTCCCTGGTCCCCCTCTACCTCGGTAAGACCGCCTCTTTCGTCATGGAAGTAACGGAAATGGACCAGGGCGGGGCGGAGGCCGAGATAGAAAAGCTCTGCATGGAGTTTGAGGAGAACAAGGAGTACCTGGTAAAAAGCTGGAAGTAAAAGACCATCTCTCGCTAAGGCGCTAAGGACGCAAAGAAAAGAAAATATATTCTCTGCGCTCTTTGCGAGCTTTGCGAGATAAAAAGGAGGCACGTATGGAAGGATTTTTAAACCTGATACTCGAACCTATTAAAGAAGTTTACCTTAAGTTCAAGCTTTTCTTCCCAAGCTTCCTTGCGATGCTGACGATAGTGATCATCGGCATAGCCATCGCATGGGCAGTCAAAAAACTGATGCTCAAGGTATTTAAGGCCGCAAACTTCGACAGTTGGTGCGACAGAATGGGGTTCACGGCCCTTCTGAGAAAGGCGGACGTATGGGCAAAACCGGGGGATATATCGGGTGTAGTCGTATACTGGTTTCTACTGTTTGGATTCCTTATGATAGGCCTGAGCGCCTTGCAGATCCAGGCGATAGACAACCTCGTCTCACAGTTCTTCCTCTATCTTCCCAGGGCCTTCTCGGCTGTCGTGATACTTCTTATAGGCTATATGGTTGCCGGATTCCTCAGCAGAGCCGTCCTTATTGCGGCCGTAAACAGCGGTTTTCACTATGCCAAGCTCCTCGCAGAAGCGGTGAAGCTGCTTCTTACGGTACTGATACTCGCCATGGCCCTGGAACAACTTCAGGTTGCTCCGAGCATAGTTCTTGCGGCATTTTCAATCATCTTCGGGGGGATTGTCATTGCCCTGGCCATATCATTTGGGGTTGCAGGGATAGAAGGGGCGAGGAAGATGATCCAGGGAGAGACGGAGGCGAAGAAGGAAGAAAAAGGGGATGTGGAGCACATATAGGAGGTTATCATGGCAGACTTTTACCAGACGGGAATAATAACCACACTCCACAGGCTTGGGAAACCCTCGCTGGAGCGGATAGAGGCTGAGCTTGTCGAGCATTCAAAAACAAGGCCTCTTGCCCTGGTATTGCCTGCCCTTTATTCCGAGTTTGAAGGGCCGGCCATGCCGAAGATAGTGGAGGAACTATCAAAGGTAAAATATATCAATGAGATAGTCCTGATACTGGCAAGGGCATCCGAAAAAGAGTTCCTAAAGGTTAAGGAGTTTATGGCTCCCATACCTTATGACGTTAAGATAATATACAATGACGGGAAGAGGATACAGGAAATATACGACACTTTCAAAAGAAACGGCCTGGATACAGGCCAGGACGGCAAGGGACGCTCCGCGTGGCTCGCCTACGGTTACGTCATTGCCGCCGGAAATTCAGACGTGATCGCCCTCCATGACTGCGATATACTTACCTACAGCAGGGAGATGCTGGCAAGGCTATGCTACCCGGTGGTAAGCCCGAACCTTGACTATGTGTTCTGCAAAGGGTTTTACACCAGGGTAACGGACAAGATGCATGGAAGGGTCACAAGATTATTAATCACCCCCCTTGTCAGGTCCCTCCATAATCTCATCGGCAGCCATCCCTTTCTTGCTTTCATGGACAGCTTTAGATATCCATTGGCAGGTGAATTCTGCATGTCCCTGGACATGGCAAGGGTAAACAGGATACCGTGGGACTGGGGGCTTGAGGTGGGAGCCCTTGCGGAGGTCTACAGGAACTCTTCTCCCCGAAGGATATGCCAGGTGGACATTGCCGAGACTTATGAACACAAACACCAGTCGCTTTCTGCCGATGACCCGGAGAAGGGACTGATGAGGATGACCGTTGATATTTGCAAATCTATATTCAGGACGCTTGCGTCGGAGGGTGTCATATTTTCTGATGGATTCTTCAAGACCCTTCAGGTGGCATATCTTAGAATGGCAGAAGACACTATCATGAAATACGAGGCCGACGCCGCGATAAATGGACTCGCATTCGACAGACACGAGGAGGCAAAGGCTGTGGAGGCATTTACAAAGGGGATAACTATGGCTGCCCAGACATTCATGGATAACCCCATGGGCTCGCCCCTCATTCCAAACTGGAACAGGGTTACGTCGGCAATTCCGGGGATACTCGATATGTTAAAGAAGGCTGTAGATGAGGATAATAGGTGATTGGAGAAAGAATGACGAATTTGGGATGCTATTGGGAACGCTGCCAAACATTTGCCACGGACTTGCACGGATTTGCACAGATAAAAAAGCTGGCAAGCTGGCAGGCTGGCAAGCTGGCAAGCCAACTGCCGTTTTTGAGGTTTATATGGTCGGCATCATAACCTTAAATGTCGTTCCCTTTCCTGCCTCGCTCGCAACCTCTATATCTCCGCCAAGGTTCTTGATTATCCCGTAGGTAACCGACAGCCCAAGCCCGAACCCTTTGACACCCTTGGTGGTGAAGAACGGGTCGAATATCCTGCCGATGTCCTCCGCCTTTATCCCAGTCCCTGTGTCTGTCACGGAAACACGTATCCTGCCGCCCTCTCTGCCTGTTTCAATGATGATCTTCCCCTCTTCAGGTATCGCCTCTTCAGCATTCTTTACCAGGTTAAGGAATACCTGCTTGAGCTTGTCCCTGTTGGCCAATACCTTTCCGGAGCCCATCATGCGCTCTTCAAGGAGTATATCGCGCTCCTTGAGTTTTCCTCTGTAAAATTCTATTACCTCTTTTAATGTGCCAAGGATCTCGACCTCCTCCAATGGAATCTGATAGCCTCTGTAGAAATCGGTAAACTGGGTAATAATCCTGCTGATCCTGTCTATCTCTCCATCAATTATGGTTAGGGTCGGCTGATTCGGGTCGTCTTCCTTCATCCTCTTCTTCCTCATCAGATAGATATAGTTCTTCATAATTGCAAGAGGATTGTTTATTTCATGTGCCACATCAGCAGCAAGCCTGCCGGAGGCTGCGAGTCGTTCGGTCATTACGAGCTTCTCCTGAGTCTCCTTAAGTCTTTCCAGCATAGTATTGAAAGAGCTTGCAAGAGTCCCTATCTCGTCCTTAGTATCAATCTCAACCTTGTACCCAAGGTCCCCGTCTGCTACCTTCTGTGTAGCGATAACCAGCTTCTTCAGAGGCCTGGCAGTAAACTCAACAAAGATCACAATTATTGAGATCCCCACGGCAATTGCCAGGAGCCCCAGATAGAAAAAGGTCTTTCTGCTTTCAGCCAGCTCCCTGTATACCTGCCGCGCATTCATAACTACGATAACCGTTCCGATCCTCTCTTTCCCGGCCTTTTCCGTAAACAGTCCGATCTCCTCTCTCGCAGGTCTCTTCTCCGACTCAATCATCTGCGACACTATTATCGCGTGAAGGGAGCCGTTCGGATCAAATAGACGCTCTGTCGAAGAAGGGCTCTCCGACAAGGTCTTCTGCCTGACAGCCGCATCATCCAGCACAACCCGTTCGCTGCCGGTAATTTCAAACAGGGGATTCCCACCAACATCCAATATGGTTATGCTGCTTATGTTCCCCGTGAGGAGACCCTGAACCTGAGCGCTCAGGATATCCCAGTTTCGGGTGATAATCCCAAACTTGCTGCTTTCTCCTATGGTCTTTGCAATAGCAGTCCCTGCCTCTTCAAGGAAGTTGATCTGATACCTTTCCTGAATATTTCCGAAAGAAATGGTGAAAGCTGCGGCATTTGCGATAAAGAGGACGGAGCCTACTATTATGGACTTTTGTACAAGGGACAGTCCGGCCCAGAACCTGGAAACTATGTTCTCTGTCATTTGAACACCTCCGCCCTTTTCAGAATCTTGTCAGGTATCGTCAACCCTATGGTACTGGCTGTCCTGGCGTTTATCGAGATCGAAACTTCCCGCGGAGTAGCCACAGGGATATCTGAGATATTCTCGCTCCCTGAAATAATCTTTACCACTGCCTCTCCAGCCTGTCTCCCTATATCTATATCGTCCCACTTAACTGAAAACAGCGCCCCTGCCTTTACAAATGACGGGGAAATCCCCATAAAAGGGACCTTGTATCTTATTGCTTCAACTATGATCTTCTGTATGGCAGGAAGAGAGAATACTGTGGCGTCTGCCACAGACCACAAGACGTCAACTTGCCTGAAGAGCCTGTCTATGGCCATCGGAAGGTCTGTCTCGCTGTTGACCGGCTCGGCTATAAGCTGAATCTGCATCCGGTCCGCCGTTGCCATCGCCCTTTCGACTATCAAACCGGTTTCCTTTGGGTTATAAAGAACCCCAACCTTTTTTACAGCGGGGACCATATCCAAAATATATGAGAACTGGGTTTCAACAGGTATGTCGAGGGAGGCCCCGGTTACATTCCCGCCGGGAGAGGCAAGGGAGTTGACTATCCCGCTTTCTTCAGGGTTTAATACTGTGGAAAAGACTATGGGGGTGTCTCTCACATCCTTCATAGCCAGTTCGGTGGCAACTGTTCCAAAGGTCATAATTACCTTTGGCCTTTCTTCCTTTATATCTTTCAGCGCCTCTTTCCAGATAGATGCATCCCCTTTGATGTCGTAGACTTTAACAACAGACCCCAGCCCCTTTGCCTTAAACACCTCCTGGGCTCCTTTAAGGGCAAGGTTGTAAGGCTCTATGCCGCTGCTCTTGACTGCGAAGATAAGGTCATTTGAATGGGAGATGGAGGGCAGCATCAGGAGAAGGAGGCCGGACATTAATATTTTGGCGTTAAGCGTTGGCATTTGTTTTATAAATTCAAATAAGTTTTTTTCACGCAGAGACGCAAAGAACGCAAAGTTAACACATTAGAATCAAAGGCTTTTCCTTTGCGAACTTTGCGGCTTTGCGTGAGATAAAAGGTTTTAAAGATTTCATCAAGCTTTGGCATCTTTTTCAGTGCGTTACTCCAATCTAAAATCTGGTAGTGAGGTTTCCAGTAATTCGTCTCCCGACCTCATCCCCTGCTATGAACTCCCTGTGATGGTCATCAAGCAGGTTGAATGCGGAGAGGGAGAGTTCCGTATCTTCCGTAAAGCGATACCCGGTCTTTATATTAAAGAGAATGTATGACGACGCCTTCGGGTCTGTTCCAAGCCTCGTGGTCTGGGAATACGGGAGACGCCAGTCCTCCGACTGGGCGCTGCTGGACCAGTTGGTCTCTCCGACATAATTGACCCATAGA
>JACQYJ010000009.1 GCA_016208525.1 Deltaproteobacteria bacterium
CCTCGCCCTCTGGGAGAGGGAAGGGGTGAGGGGATGAAGTACCTGATTGTCAACGCCGATGATTTTGGTCTGTCTGTTTATATCAATGAGGGGATTATAAGGGCACATAAGGCAGGAAGTGTCACCAGCGCCACTCTCATGATAAACAGGGAGTTTGCCAGGGATGCGGCAAGCCTCGCCAGAGAGAACCCGAACCTCTGCGTGGGGTTGCACCTGGACCTTGATGACCTTCTGGGAAAGGATGAGACAGGTCCTGAAAGATTCGGGATGGAGAGGATGTCCCGCTTACTGAGCAACAGCCGTTTTTTAAAAGAGGTGGAGGCTGAGATAGACACCCAGATAAGGAGATTTAAGAATACAGGTCTTGAACTGACCCATATAGACGGTCATCATCACCTCCATGCAATACCCGAACTCTTCCCGCTGATTGTTAACAAGATGGTTTCTTACGGGATCAAGACCATCAGGTTCTCCAGGGAGTTTGACCTGATAAAGTATCCACCCATAAGCTGGGACGAACAGTTCTTCCAGGAGATGAAGAACCTTTTGGAAAAGCACAGGATAAGGGTTGCTAATCACTTTGTCACAGGGTGGCAGCCATACGATTTAAGGAGTATTGGCGAGGGTGTTACTGAACTTATGGTCCATCCCGGCACAAAGGAGGGATGGAGGATTAAGGAGCTGGAGACCCTTGAGAGCAGTGGATGGACAGATGCAGTCAAGGCCGGCGGCATAAGGCTTATATCCTTCAGGGACCTTGCGGAGATGGCGATTGATTGAAGGCCTCAGGATACTGATAGTCACGCCTGCCTACCTTCCGGATGTAACAGGTAACTCCATAACTGCCCACAGGCTCTATAAAGGATTAACGGATAAAGGGGTAGAAGTAGAAGTAGTGCGGAGTGCGGAGTGCGGAATCTGGAATAAGAAGTCTTTTATTCCGCATTTAGTTCATGCCCTCCATGCCTTAAAAGGCGGTGTTCCGGCAAAAGAGACGGCAGATAGGTTGGGTGTCCCGTTTGTAGTGACTGTCACAGGGACGGACTTCAACATAGACCTTATGCAGCATTGCAGCAGCGGGGTCTCGGCAGTCCTTGACAGGGCCGCAGTAATCATTGTGTACAGCGAGCTTGCAAAAAAGGGCTTGTTGACGAAAAGCCCTTTTTTAGAAGGAAAGGTCAGAGTCATAAGGCCGTCTGTGGATATAGGCAGACCTAAGGGTGTTGGAGGCGCCCCGCCAAAAGGGTTCAATTTCCTCCTACCCTCAGGGATACGGAGCGTCAAAGACCCACTTTTTGCCGTAAGGCCGCTCGAACTGTTGCGCAGGGAATACCCTTCAATCAATCTTGCCATCGTCGGCCCCGTCCTTGATGAATCCGAATGGAAGAGGCTTTCTGAGGCCATGGAGGGAAGGGACTGGATATCTTACAGAAAGGTCGCTCACGAAGAGATGTCCGACATATATCAGGCTGCCGACGTTGTACTGAACACCTCCTTGTCGGAAGGTCTGTCAAATGCCGTTATAGAGGCTATGTATTTTGGAAAGGCTGTTATGGCCTCAGATTGTGACGGGAACAGGGCTGTCATATCGGATGGCGTGGACGGCCTGCTTTATATGAAGGGTGACGAAGGAGACTTCATGCAAAAGGCCAGATCCCTTATCCCTGACGCTGATTTTAGAGAAGGGCTTGGCAGGGCGGCCATAGATAAGGTTGCCAGGGATTATAGCCTGGCTGCCGAGATAGAAGGGCACCTCCGACTATATGGTGAGATATTGGGGAAGCCTGTTAGCAGGATAAAGAAAAAATAAGAGTTACTGCTTCGAGCAAACCCTATTTCCTTTCACGCATTTTCTTAGTATAATACAAAAAAATGGATAGCAAGCATAAGACAATTCAGGGAACGCAGGAAAAGGCCGGGCAGAAGACCAGGAAGCCATCATATTACGGCGTCTTCCTGTTGAATGACGACTACACGACCATGTATTTTGTGGTGCATGTCCTTGAAATGGTCTTTCATAAGTCACCAGTTGAGGCTACCCAGATAATGTTGCATGTACATAATAAAGGTAAGGGTCTGGCAGGTGTATTTACGAGGGATATTGCGGAGACAAAGGTGGATAAGGTGCACAGGCTTGCAGAGGCGCATGCTTTCCCACTGAAATGCAAAATGGACAAGATATGATTAATAAGGAACTGGAGCTTATAATTGAGGCCACAATAATTGATGCCAGGGTCAGGCATCATGAATACCTGACTGTTGAACATCTCCTGTATGCCGTTCTTCACGATGCACTGGGGGTAAACATCATTGTGAATTGCGGCGGGGATGTGTCCGGCATAAAATCCGCCATAGAGGATTATTTCCGTAAAAATGTTCCTCTTGTTAGGGATAAGTCAGGGGTTTATCCGGAGGAGACGATCGGGTTCCAGAGGGTAATCCAGGTGGCATTGAACCATGTCCGTTCCTCCAACAAGGCAGAGGCGGATTCCGGGGATATCCTGGTCGCCATATTCCTGGAGGATGGTTCCCACGCTGTCCATATACTGGAAATGGAAGGGATAACACGGCTGGATGTCCTTAACTACCTTTCCCACGGCGTATCCAAGGCATCCAATGTTGAAAAGAGAGATGCCGAAGGCGAGGAGGATTCTGTCCCCCGTGAGGAGAAAGGCAGCGGTTCCCCTGACCCGCTCAGGCTCTTTACTGTAGACCTGGTTGAAAAAGCGGCCTCGAAAGGTATTGACCCACTTGTGGGCAGAGGCGTTGAGGTGGAGCGGACAATCCAGGTGCTGGGGAGGAGGAGGAAGAACAATGTAGTCCTTGTTGGTGAACCTGGGGTAGGGAAGACTGCCATAGTGGAAGGACTGGCCCTCAAGATACACAGGGGTCAGGTCCCGGAAGCTTTAAAAAAGACGAAGGTATATTCCCTTGATATGGGCTCCCTGATTGCAGGGACCAGGTTCAGGGGTGATTTTGAGGCAAGGTTGAAGTCTACCATCAAGGCGTTGGAAAAGATACCTGGGGCCATCCTGTTCATAGATGAGATACACACCATTGTCGGGGCAGGGGCTGTAAGCGGCGGGTCCATGGATGCATCGAACATCCTTAAACCGGCGCTTAATTCCGGGGCCATCCGCTGCATCGGCGCAAGCACATACGAGGAGTACAGGAACCACTTTGAAAAGGACCGGGCGCTGTCGAGAAGATTCCAGAAGATAGATGTGCATGAACCTGACGTAGATGAAGCCTTCCGTATCCTCGAAGGCCTGAAGACCCATTACGAGGATTTCCACGGAGTAAAGTATACTACGGCTGCGTTGAAGGCTGCAGTCGTTCTCTCCTCAAAATATATAAACGACAGGCATCTACCTGACA
Organism: Deltaproteobacteria bacterium; assembly: GCA_016208525.1. Lineage (GTDB taxonomy): Bacteria > Desulfobacterota > JAENJC01 > JAENJC01 > JAENJC01 > JAENJC01. Next base: position 3,379 of record JACQYJ010000009.1, read on the forward strand.
AGGCCATTGACGTTATTGACGAGGCAGGGGCAGTATTCAAGCTGTGGGAACATAAGAGGATGAGCATCGGCGTTCCTGAGATAGAAAGCCCATCGGTTCTTTCCTTTTTTTAGGTCCTACAGGAGTCGGGAAGACCGAGGTCTCAAAACAATTATCCAATGTGCTTGGTATAAAGTTTATCAGGTTCGACATGAGCGAATATATGGAGAAGCATGCAGTGGCAAGACTGATAGGGGCACCTCCGGGGTATGTGGGATTTGACCAGGGAGGGCTCCTGACCGATGCTGTTCGGAAGAACCCTTACAGCGTCCTGCTATTGGATGAGATAGAAAAGGCCCATCCCGACATATTCAATGTCCTTCTCCAGGTCATGGATTATGCAACCCTTACGGACAACAGCGGGAAGAAGGCAGATTTCAGGAATGTCATCCTTATCATGACCTCCAATGCAGGGGCAAGGGAGATGGGGAAGCAGACCCCTGGTTTTGGTGAAAGAGGAGAGGATGCGCAGGGTAAAGGGATGACTGCCTTAAAGGAGTTCTTCACCCCGGAATTTAGGAACCGCCTCGATTCCACGATCTTCTTCAATCCTCTGACGCCCGAGATAATGCAGAAGGTGGTTGACAAATATATTTCCGAGTTTCAGCAGTCCATCAAGCCCAGGAAGGTCTCTCTTACCATTTCCGATGATGCCGGAAAATGGCTGGCTGAAAAGGGGTATGATCCGACCTTCGGCGCCCGCCCCCTCTCAAGGCTCATACAGAGAGAGATCAAGGACGCCCTCTCCGATGAGGTGCTCTTTGGCAAGCTGAAGAAGGGTGGGAAGGTGGAGATCGGCCTGAAGGAAGGGAAATTGAGCTTCAGTTATTGATGTGAGGCGGCATTTAGCACTGGCGACCCCCTTCTCTTTCGCTTTTTTGTCATTTAAGCAATTTCCCTCAGCCTCTGAGCGGAGTTGAAGAGAATCAGCAAAATAATCAATCTTATAACTCACTACTAAGGAAATTACAATAGTTTAAAGAAGATAATTATGGGGACCTTCAGTGGCACCTCCTGGGTTAAGATTAGTCTCTTTTCCCTATAATACCCGGTTACCAACATGCCGGGTAGGCGCCTTTTTATGATTATCAGACTTGAAAATGTCCCCCTATTCTTCCCCTATTGTTCAAGCCTCCAAGCACCATAGAATGGGAATAACTGTTTAACCTACATATTGTAGTTATTTTTTTATGTTACACTATATATGGTGGTTGTGGGACTAAATCAATGAATTTAACAGGAGAACCTGAAAAAAAGTTTTTGAAACAATTTTTTTGTTTGGTACATTATAGATACAATAAACTATAACCTAAAAACTGCAAACCACAGAGAACACAGAGACGTTTTTTGGGGATAAAAACCTTTTAAAACCCTTTACTTCTCTGTGTTCTCATACTTTAGATTTAAAAATTATTGAGCTTTTAAAAAGTCACCTTTTGAGTGCATGGAGAAGAGATTTAAAACAAGGGTTTGCCAGTGGCATTAAAGGGTTTCCTCAGTGTGCTCTGTGGTTCGATTGCAGGATTTAGGTATAAATTAAAGATCGGTCAGCCGATCCTTTGCCCAGAGCAAAACCCGAGAAACCGGGTGACGCAGAGTCCCGAGGTTAAATCCCTAAAGGACATGCCAGTCGAGCCGCCAAAGGAATAAAACCTTTGGCGGCTTTTTTTATTTTTTAGGGGAAGATAGCATGAGGCAGTTACGCTATAATGGGGAGGAGCTTAGAAGGATTAGAAATTCAGAAGGGATAGAGCTCACAGCAATAGCAGAGATAACGAGGATATCTAAACGTTATCTTGAGTATATAGAAGGTGACAATTACAGCTATCTGCCGGCGATTCCTTACTTGAAGGGGTATCTTGGGCAGTATGCAATCTGCCTGAAACTTGATCCCGATGAGGTCTGCATCTGCTATTTAGGATATTTCATGGAGTGGCTCAACCACCGTCCTTCTGAAAAATCATCTCTTGAACAACGTGAAGATGTTGCAATGGCTCGATAGGCGCGTTGCCTCCGCTTCAGAGTAGCCAAAAATCTTCGCCGCGCCCTGGCTCCAGGTCATAATTGGGGTAAAAAAACTGACGCTATCCGGGTTCCTTATAAAGTCTCTTGCCATCTCTGCAATGATAATTCTACTTGCATCCGCTGTCATATTCTTCGATTATGTCAATGTGAAAAAGAAAGAGATAGACCTTGTAAGCCTCAAGGAAAAAACAAAGATCCAGAATGTCCAACTTCAGACCTTTGCCGATAAGATAAACGATATGGAGGCGGAGCTGTCCCGTTTAAGGAGCCTTGATACAAAGATAAGGGTCTTGACTAACACTAATAATGAGGAACCTGGGGTAAAAAGCAGGAGACTGTCCCTTGGAGGGCAGGGAGGACCTGAACCGGTACAGTTATCGTTTAATAACGAGGCGTCTCTTGCGGAGATGGTGAGCAGGCTTGACAGGATGAATTTTGAGATAAAGTCCCAGGAGAAGAGCCTGCATGAACTGCATGCCTCCATTCAGGACCAGGAATCCATACTTGTCGCTACCCCTTCCATCTGGCCTGCGAATGGATACGTATCCTCCGGATTTGGCTATCGTGAATCTCCCTTTGGCAGCAATTATGAGTTTCATGACGGTTTAGATATCTCCGCACCATCAGGCGCCCCTGTCCTGGCAACTGCTGATGGAGTGGTAACATTAACCGGTAATTATGGAGACACAGGAAATACTATTATTATATCCCATGGTTACGGCTATGAGACGGGTTATTGCCACCTTTCCTATATCGGTGTGGAAAAAGGGCAGAGGATTGAACGAGGCCAGGAGATAGGAAGAGTAGGAAGCACCGGCAGGAGCACCGGGCCTCATCTTCATTATCTGGTCAAGATAGCTGGTTCCAAGGTAAATCCCAGGAACTATTTAAATTAGTCTTTGACCCTATTGTACTCATGTTGCAGTAAAGGCCCTGCTTTTCAAAGCAGGGCCTTTTTTATTCAGCTTACTTACCCCTTGCTTTTTTCAAGAGAATCTGCTTAAAATACCCCGCATTTACTGATGTTTGGAGGTTAGATGATAGTTCCCTTACTTAAAAAGATATTTGGCACAAAGAATGAGCGGGAGCTCAAGAGGATACAGCCTATAGTGCAGAAGATCAATGATCTGGATAGTTCTGTAAATATCCTGTCCGACTCGGAGTTACAGGGTAAAACTATAGAGTTCAAGGAGCGGCTTTCAGCAGGAGAACCGATTGATTCCATACTTCCAGAGGCTTTTGCTGTTGTGAGGGAGGCTAGCTTTCGAGTTCTCAAGATGAGACACTTCGATGTCCAGCTCATAGGCGGCATAGTCCTGCATGAAGGGAATATCTCCGAGATGAGGACAGGTGAAGGAAAGACTTTGGTTGCAACCCTCCCCGCATATCTGAACGCCCTGAAGGGCGAGGGGGTCCATGTGGTTACAGTGAACGACTACCTTGCCAGAAGGGACTCCGAGTGGATGGGGAGGTTGTACAGTTTCCTCGGCCTTTCTGTTGGTTGCATACTTCATCACCTGACAGATGCAGAAAGGAAGGTTGCCTACAATTCGGACATTACTTACGGGACAAACAACGAATTCGGATTTGATTACCTGAGGGACAATATGAAGTTTTCCCTGGACGATTATGTCCAGAGGAGACTTCATTACGCCATAGTTGACGAGGTGGACAGCATCCTGGTCGATGAGGCGAGGACTCCCCTTATAATATCCGGGTCTGCCGAAGACTCCACGGATAAGTATTATTCCATAGACAAGGTTATCCCAAGGCTGAAAAAGGATTCTGATTACACTATAGACGAAAAGGCCCGGAGCGTCGTACTGACGGAAGAGGGTGTGGAAAGGGTTGAAAAGGCGCTTGGTGTAGATAACCTGTACGATCCCCATAATATCGAGACCCTGCACCATGTAAACCAGGGGCTAAAGGCCCATGCTTTATTCAAGGTCGATGTGGATTATGTGGTAAAGGACGGAGAGGTACTTATTGTTGACGAGTTTACCGGCCGTCTGATGCCGGGAAGACGCTACAGCGACGGTCTCCATCAGGCCCTTGAGGCAAAGGAGGGGGTAAAGATTGAGAACGAGAACCAGACACTTGCATCCATCACATTTCAGAACTACTTCAGGATGTATGAAAAACTTGCCGGCATGACCGGCACTGCGGAGACAGAGGCTGCGGAGTTCCACAAGATATATAAGCTTGATGTGATGGTAATACCACCAAACAGGCCGATGGTAAGGAAGGATTTTTCTGATATTATTTACAAGACAGAGAAGGAAAAGTTCAGGGCTGTAGTAAATGAGATAAAGACCCTCCATGAGAAGGGCCAGCCTGTCCTTGTTGGCACTATATCCATTGAAAACTCTGAAATAATTAGTTCTCTCCTTAAGAGGGAGGGGGTAAGGCACCATGTCCTTAATGCCAAGCACCATGAGAGAGAGGCGGAGATAGTGGCCCAGGCGGGTCGTTTGGGGGCGGTCACCATTGCAACTAACATGGCAGGTCGTGGAACGGACATCGTCCTTGGTGGAAATCCTGAATTCATGGCAGTCGCCAAGGCAGGAAAGGACGCTGATACTGAAGAGTACAAAAAGGCCCTCGCTGAATTCGATGAGGCATGCTCCACGGAGAGGGTGCAGGTTGTGGATGCCGGAGGGTTGCATATCCTGGGCACGGAAAGACATGAATCGAGAAGGATAGACAACCAGCTGAGGGGGAGGGCGGGGAGGCAGGGAGATCCAGGTTCTTCAAGGTTTTACATGGCCCTGGAAGACGACCTTCTGCGTATATTCGGTTCCGAGAGGATATCGGGTATCATGGACCGCCTCGGGATGGAGGAGGATGAACCTATAGAGCATGCCCTTGTTACAAGGGCCATAGAAACTGCTCAGAAAAGGGTGGAGGCCCATAACTTCGATATAAGGAAGCACGTTCTGGAATATGACGATGTCATGAATCAGCAGAGGAAGGTGATTTACGAACAGAGGAAAAAGGTCTTGTCAGGAGAGGCCTTAAAAGAAGATATCCTGGATATGATAGAGGAGCTGGTGGATGCGATTGTCGATATTCACACCGAAGAGAAGGGATATTCCGAAGAATGGGACTGGGAAGGCCTCAGGGATTCCCTATTTAAGCAGTTTTCCATCCATTATGATCCGTCCGGAGGGAGCAGGGAAGGTTTAACAAGGGAGACCGTTAGAGAGGACATACTTAATGCAGCCCTTAATGCCTACAAAAAGAAAGAAGATGAACTTGGCGGCGAGATAATGAGGCGGATGGAGAAGTTCCTGATGCTTCAATCCATAGACGGACACTGGAAAGACCACCTCCTGTCAATGGACCACCTGAAGGAAGGTATCGGCCTCAGGGGATACGCCCAGAAAGACCCCCTTATAGAGTACAAGAGGGAAGGGTATGACATGTTTATGGATATGGTCTTCCGTGTCAAGGAGGACGTTGTTGAAAAGCTCTTCAGGGTCCAGTTGGCAAGGGAAGAAGAGGCGCCTGAGATAGTAGAAATGAGAAGGCCCCAGAAGTTTATCATGAGCCGCGGGGATGCCCAGGAAGCCAGGCCCACGACTGTCCATAACGAAGGGGAAAAGGTCGGGAGGAACGACCCCTGCCCCTGTGGAAGCGGGAAGAAATATAAGAAGTGCCATGGGAAGTAAGGTAGGGGCGATCCTTGTGTTCGCCACAATGTTACAATTCCAGGCTCATCCGCAAAATCTGTGGGTTAGTTTTGATGGTCTCGTAAAAAGTCTAAAAAAGGCCAAAAACCGATTTTTGGCATTAATGATTTCGCAGAGTTACAAAGGTGATTTTCTGCATTTTTGACTTTTTACGAGTGCATCA
>JACQYJ010000050.1 GCA_016208525.1 Deltaproteobacteria bacterium
TAATCTGTGTAATCTGCGCAATCTGTGGACTAAAGCCTTTCATCAGTCTTTATCCGAACTTGTGTCTTGATGCCTCTCTGTCGTAAGTGATATCGAAGAACCACTCAAGGACGACACGGAACTTCCTCTGTATCCCCAGGAGGTGTTTCAGGTAGACCAGTTTCCATGTAAGCCAGCCCATAAAGCCTGAGAGGCCTATATACCCAAAGATGTTGCTAACAGCGGTTCTTTCACCGAGAGAGACCATGGATCCCATATCTCTATAACGGAAGGCCTTTTTAGGCCTGCCGTCAATCTCCCTGACTATGTTTTCCACGAGAGATACCGCCTCCTGAACTGCCACCTGCCCCGTCTGGGGGAGCGGGAATTCATGCCCCTTTGCCTGGAAATGGGCGCAATCCCCGACGGCGAATACTTTTGGGAGGTCAGCCACCTGAAGGATTTCATCAACCATGACCCTGCCTATCCTGTCCTTCTTCATATCGAGCTTTTCCACAAGCTCATTCCCCTTGACCCCTGCCGCCCACACGAGGGTGGACGTATCTACCCTGCCCGGGTTTTTCCCCCTATCTCTACATGGTTTTTTTCATTCTTTTATACAGGGGAGTCAACCATTATCTCTATATTCATCTCATCCATGGTCCTCCTGGCGGCCCTCCTTATATTCTCTGCGGAAAAGGGCAGGATATCATGTCCGGCCTCAACAATGATGATCCGTACTTCCTCCTCCCTTATATTCTCGAAGGTCTTGACCAGTGTAAGATATATCCAGTCATGAAGCTCTGTGATGAGTTCAATCCCGGTAGGGCCTGCCCCAGCGACAACAAAGGTCAGAAGTCTCTTCCTCATCTCAATGTCTTCGATGTTGTCTGCGATCTCAAATGCCCTGGATATGTGCTCCCTTATCCTGACGGCATCCTCAAGGGAATAGAGAGGAAACGAAAACTCCTCTACCCCCGGTATCTTATAGAAGTTCGGCATTCCGCCCAGGGCAAGTATAAGGTATTCGTAATCAAGCTCCTTCCTCTTCAGCGGTGGCCTGGGGATGTCAAACTCAGCTATATTCATCTCCTTTACCTTGGAGCAGCAGGCACACTCTGAGCATATAAAGGCCTTCCTCGCATCCAGGTCTATCCCCTGAATGACCCCCTCGACAAAGGTAAAGTTGCGTCCCTTCATGACTGTCCTGATAGGCTGGATGATGTGGGTCGGATCAACGGAGCCTGTGGCTACCTCATGAAGCATCGGTTTGAAGAGGTGGTACCTGTTCCCGTCAACAAGGGTTATTTCTATATCCTTCCTCTTCCTGAGCCTGCGTGAGAGGTTGATGGCAGTGTATATCCCGGCAAACCCTGCGCCGAGGATAAGAACCCTTGTTTTATTTGAATTATTCATACTGTAGTAAAGGATAGCGTAAAAATAACAGCTTTAGCAAGGAGTAAGTTTGCTCAATGCGATTTGCGCCTGTATATTATCGGTATTGCCGAGACTATCACTACCAGGACCAGCCCTATCACAAATTCCCCGGATACATTCCCTCTAAAAAGTCCAAGCAGGGAGCTCGAAAACACGATGTAAGCAACAACTCCGGGGAGCATGAAGATGAATGACGCAAAAAAATAATGACTGAACCTTCCTCCTGCCACCGTAATCGGAACGCCGGGAAGCATTAAGGATGGGGCGATGCTATAGAGGATTATGTATGCAATCGGCCCCCATGCGCCGTAGGATGATATCCAGGTTCGGAGCTTTTCCTGATCAAGATACCTGTCAAGGCCGGATAGCTTTATAGACACAACGGCTGCAATGATGAACGAGATCAGAAGGAAGAACTTTATTTTTCTACCCATGGCCCCAATATTTAATGAAAAGGGGATGGTTGTCAAGCTCGACAAAAAAGGTCATTGACAAACTGTTTCATAGTTGCTAAATTGTGCAACATTGAAACATTTATTTCAGGAGATGCGATGAAAAATAAAGAGATCTATGAGATACACGCCGGCATCTGCCAGTGTCTGGCAAACCCGAAGCGCCTTGAGGTGATAAACACGCTGCGGGATAAGGAGATGCCGGTTACGGAAATGGCGGAGAAGATGGGGATCACAAAGGCAAACCTGTCTCAGCACCTGGCCATCATGCGGGACAAGGGGATATTGAAAAGCAGGAGGGAGGGAACGAATATCTATTACTCCCTGGCAAACCCCAAGGTCATCCAGGCATGCGACATCATGAGGGAAGTGCTTTTTGAGCATCTGAAAGAGAGGGAGAGGCTTATAAGGTCAAAGGTAAAAGGTTAAAGGCTAAAGGTGAAAAAACTAAACCTTTAACCTTTGGCCTTTCGCCTTTTACCTATATTCCTGGAGGTTTTATGTCCCACGACTTTTCGATAGAATTCTTTGCCTTATACCATGCCTCAGTATTTGAGGCGCTGGGGGAGGATGCCAATAAATACAATATCAAGATCGGCGCCCTCCTTGCCACCCGCTGGCTTAAAAAGATGGAGGAGGTCCCCCGCAACAGTGAAGATTTTAAGAAGGCCATAGAGTCATACTTCAGTAACTCCTTTATTTTCTCTGACGTCGCAGAAATGACTTTCAATGACGACGGAACAGCGCACCTTTATGTAAAAGGGTGCGACATTTGCCCCGGGAATGAGATCCTCAGAAATATGGGAGCTAAGGGCTGCTGTCCAATCTGCCAGATGGTCAAGTCAGCTATGGGGAGGACTTTAAAGAAGAAGGTGGAGCTTGTAGGAAGCGACAAGCCGGGGCCGGTGGGTGAGTGTTATCTGAAGTACAAATTATAAATGGAGGGTTCTAATGAAAAAGATTGTATTTTATGGCTCTTCTCCAAATTCCTACAGTGAAAAGTAGGAGATGAGGGATGGGGTGACTTTAGGCAACTACTGATGTATAAAAGGTTTTTCGATCAAGAAAAACTTTTA
>JACQYJ010000051.1:0-3856 GCA_016208525.1 Deltaproteobacteria bacterium
CCTCTCCTTCCTCTAAAGTTCCCCCTTTGTAGGGGTGGCCCTATGTGGCCACCCAGGGGCAACCACGCAGGGTAGCCCCTACGTAAGAGAGGGTCAGGGGGCGCTATGAAGAACTATTTTCGGAGCAAAAATATGTCCCTGATTTCTCTTCTCCCCTGATTTTCACTCTATGCCGCTTTTGCAATTTTATACTTCACGGGCAGAAGCTGTTCCAAAGTCACATGCTTTGACGCATCGAGAATTTCTATGCCGACAATCCTGTCGCCACTCCCGATATCGAGAACAATGTCTTCATTAATCCGCTTATTTATAAGCTCCTGTTTCCTGCTATCCAGCCTGATGTAAAGAAGATCGGCCTTATCGTTATAAATTATGTTCATCTTATTCCTCCCACTTGCCGTAAAAGACATAAACCGTAACAGTTATAATCTTTTCACCTTCAACAATATAAAAAACTTCAACCCTCTTCTGCTCATAATATCTATCGAGCCGTTTTTGCCTAAAATTATATACCTTGGCTTTCCCCATTCTCCCATATTTGGCGGCTATGGTAAAACCGGTCTTGATTACATCTTTGATTTCGCTCTCATCCACACCCCGCTCTTCCGCCCGATCCAATGTATGAGGGTCTATCTGAATCTCCATAATAAACTCACATCCTCAACATGACCATCCGGTCGCTGTCCCTGTTTTCTCCAAACAGGTCTAAAGGTTTCTACCGTAACTCAAACCTTCAGGTTTGAGACTCTCAAGGCTAAAGCCTTGAGTTACGGGTTCTTAGAAAATAGTCGCTGCTTTCCTTCACCCTCTCCTTCCTCTAAAGTTCCCCCTTTGTAGGGGTGGCCCTATGTGGCCACCCAGGGGCAACCACGCAGGGTAGCCCCCACGTAAGAGAGGGTCAGGGGGCGCTATGAAGAACTATTTTCGGAGCAACATTCTGAACCCGTCCCAGATTTCCCTCCCTTGTTTTTCTCCATCCCTTGCAGGATGGTTTCAAAAATAGTCGCTGTCCCTGTTTTCCTCTGTTTTCCTTCATACAGCTATTGAGCTCACGGACGCGGCGCTTTTAGGCGTCCACTGGAACGCTCTTTCAGACGCTTTGGCTCTATCTGTTCGTATGATAAAGATGGCAGGCTTGCCTGTTTATGGGCATGTTCAATGGTCATGGCAACCAGATTGCCGGAAGAATCCAGGTCAATGTAGATATTTTCATTAATTTCGTTTGTCACAGCAACTTTATGATCGGAAAACTCAACTAATGCAGTGTCGGTATCAGAAAAATATTTGATCTTCATTTTCCCTCCTCCTTAAAAGTTCTATCAAAAAAGGCATTGTGGATGGTTTCACCGTCTGGAAGCAATATCACTCGCAAGATTTTACCCTCTTCCTCTATCCTTTTCCACTTTCTTATTCTTCCGTCGGACTGCACCTCTGTAAATCCAGGATTCTTGATAGTATCTTCAATCCACTCGATTTTAATTGAAGCACGGTCCGGCCTTTGTCTGGTATAAAGAAAATACTGGGTAAATTTCATTTGTACTCTTATCAGCGTCAAAAATGTAAAAATCTGCACCCTCTTCTTAATCTCGCAAAAGCGCAAAGACCGCCAAGAAAGGCTTTTAATTTGTATTAGTCAGCTCTGCGTTCTTTGCGAGCTTTGCGTGAAAATTTAGTTTTTAAGATGTATCTTTTCCGGGTCAAGCAACATTCTGAACCCGTCCCAGATTTCCCTCCCAGCCATGTTATTCTTAACAGGTCTAAAAACATGTTTCTAATGTAACTACCGCCTTTTCAACTAAAAAAACCCCTTTCAGTCAGTCTACCGTACCACCTGCCGTAAACGGAGGGCATGCAACAACATCTGAAGATGTTACACTAACGGTTATAGTAGATGGAGCCGGAGGGTCCGTATCTGTTACAGCTGCATCCAAAAGGGTAAAATAAATCACAGAAGGACCGGATGGGACACCATCCGGCACTGTATGACTCGTTTGTCCGGCAAGCGTACCGAGCGTTGCAGCAACTGCGATTGTGGTCCCGGAAACCAGCCTGTTAGCATTTATATCGCCAACCATCGCTGAAAATGACTGAGACCCTCCATTTGCAATGGCAAAGCTTGAAGGGCTTATAGCGCAATAATAGCCATTCCCGGTGAACGCCAATGTTATTGTCGTCCATATCATCTTGCTGGTCAAACAACCGGAACCTGCACAACCCGGACCGTCCCAAACGCCGTTGGGACCGTTGTAGCTGCCGTTCCCATTTACATCGATATACTCTTCAAATGGGCTGGTATCTCTAACTCCATCATCATCTTTATCAACAAATGGTTCTCCTAAATCACTGAATGTCTCCCCACTATCGTATATACCGTTTGCATTGGCATCCTCAAAAGCCTCCTCACCCTGGACAGACGCCAATACTGTGACCCATCCATCCCTTGGGTGATAAGAACCATCCGTCGGAATGCTCGTGCCAAATGTCGTATTTAAACTATTTATCAGAGTTGTTTCAGCCGCTGTAATAGAAACTTCTGCAGGATCAGGGGCCTGTGTCCTGAATGTTGCTGATGTCTTTCCAGTGTCATCGGTCACATTGCTATTATCTATAGCGCCGGCCTCAGCATAAAAAGAGACGGAAGTCCCTGTCAGAACATTGTAGTTGCCAAACCTGTCTGCTATGTATGCGCTGATTGTCGCCTGGCTGTCTGATTTCACAAGACCGGGGAGATTAAACTTCGTAGTTGCCAGATTGAAATGGGATGCGGAAGGGACGCCGCCGCCAATGGAAATTGCCGCTGAAGAGGCTGAAAATGTCTGAGAACCGGATGTAACAGAGGCCGCTATTGTGACAGGTCCTGCAACAGAGCCGCTGTTTAAGGTAACAGTAACATTCCCACCAACGGTTGATGCTGTTGCTGTTGTTGGGGACGCATCTATATCGCCAATATACTCTCCGCCTGCTGATGGCAGCTTGCCTCCGCTCGGGCCACTCATGACAAAGCTTACCTGCGTCCCGTCAATAACCGGAGTTCCGTTTATATCCCTTACAAGGAATATCACAGCGGAAGATGCCGCCTGCCCCCCACCCTTAAGCCCGATAGCCTGAGGTGTGGCCGAGACATATTCCAAACTGCCGGTTGATGGCGCGCTTACCACAACCGCCGCTGTTTGACTTACACTGCCCGATGTGGCCGTAACTGTTACAGTTCCGGGTATAGTTCCGGCAGTAAATGTAGCCGCAGCTATACCGCTGGACGTGTTTGCCGAGGACGTTATAGTCCCCATAGCGCTGCTGCTCAACGTAAAAGTTACAGCTGTCCCATCTACCACATTAGCCCCGGCACTCGTCGTGACCGTGGCCTGGATACTGGATGTTGCAGTGGTCATTATTGATGACGGCGTGGCCGTTAAGGATATGTTGCTGGCAGGCATTGCTCCAGTACCAGTAGTGGGGATTGTTCCCGTCCCATCGGGTAATCCACTGTCAGATGCCCCACAGGCCGAGAACAACATCAAGAATGCTGTCAGTATAATTAATCTTAGGCTCATTATAATAGCAGGCTGCATTTTTATCATACTATCCTCCTGAAGACCGCAAATTTCATGACTTATTTATCAGAATACATCATTTAAATAACTGCCATTATGACAGTGTTATGGATATGGAAGTAGATGCCGACCCTGAGCTGATATTTATGGTATCAGTAAAGGCATTTGGAGAACCATTTACTGTTGCAGGGATAATAATTGAAAAATAATAATTGCCGAACTTATCTGTCTTGCCGGTAAAATCGGAGTTGACCTGGTCAGTTCCGCCTGTAGCCCTGTAAAACTGATAGCGCGCATTGGCGCGC
>JACQYJ010000051.1:3877-11870 GCA_016208525.1 Deltaproteobacteria bacterium
TCTGATAGTGTGCATTGGCGAGCGGCGCTGCAAATGGCCCGGATATAAAAACCTCCGCCTTTTCAAATGGCTTACCGTTCGCATCCAATACAGTTATAGTGAAATTATGAGTGGTATCTGCTGATATGGTTTCACTTATTGAGGGTGGATTTACTGTTATTGTGCTGCCGGAAGGGGCAGTAAAACTACCTGAGCTGCATCCCCAGAGGGATAATAGTCCTGCAATGACCAGTCCATAAGTTATAAGATATCTATTTTTCATCATCCCCTCCCTGATATGTAGACTCTATCTTTACTCTCACTTGTGCTATTGGCAAGAACTTTGCCATCGTCTAAAACACCTCTTTCAACTCCACCTTCAACCCTTCAAGTACCTTCGAGTTTGCCTGTCCCTCATCCTTTGCAACCGAGTACTCCCTGTAAAACCCCTCTTCGAGGGCCATGACCTCTATCGCTTTCTCCTCTGGAAAGACAAGCCAGTATTCCCTTACACTGTATCTTTGATAAAGCTCCTTCTTTCTCACTGTGTCGGAAAACGTGGAGGAGGGAGAGAGTATCTCAACTATCAGATCAGGCGCACCCAGTACAGCCTTTTCGCCAATTATATTCGTTCTATCCTTGCTAATAAAAAGAATATCCGGCTGAACCACCACATCTTCAGCAAGAACTACATCAGTAGGGGCATCAAATACCTCTCCAAGGTTCTTATCGTCCACGTAATTACTTATTTTAACTAATAGTTTTTTAGATATCCTCTGGTGGATTGTCAGCGGAGCCGGAACCATCATAAGCTCTCCTTCATGAACCTCGTATCTCTTCTCATCCTCGATCTGGAGATAATCTTCGTATGTATAATGGAGATTTTCTGCCGGTAATGCCGTCATAAAATTATCCCTTACTGTCCTCATACACCGGTCAAACAAAGCCCGCATGGCGCAGTGCCTCTAAAAGTCTTGGCTCCTTTTCCGCAAATTCCTTTATAACCCTTTCAAGACGCTCTTCCCTTTCCTCGAGTTCCTTGTTTTTTCTTATTGCCGGCGCCAATGCCGTCCTTCTGTCCCAGATTACAAAACCAACGAGGGCAAACATACCTGCCAGAACCACATATATTAAATCTCTTACATCATCTATCCGTTTTCCCATATCATCCATCCGCTGGTTGATAGCCTTCTGCCCCTCTTCCAGTTTGATGAGCCTCTCCCTGTTTTCATTTACAATGGCCTCGATCTTATCCATTTTTTCCAGCCTGAGTTCGATCCTGCTCAGTCTTTGCTCAGTGGTGTCGGCAGCATAAACCGGACATCCAAGGAACAAGATAAACAGTAGCCCCCACATTAATGTTTTCATCATAACGATATCCCCGCGTCATTAAACACAAAACAAGACTTAAGCAGAATACTCCTTTTTATATGCAGGGTCAAATAAACTCAGATATTTGCTAATCTCAAACGCAGACAACTGGCCTTTCGCAGAAGGCATATCTATATATCCGTAGGTCATTAGAGAACCAAGGATAGGGGTAACTATCCGAGATATGGTACCTATCCTCCCTTGGGAGATGGTAATTATGCCTTTATCCCTGTTTTTAATAGTAAATGATATCAGCCTGCTTAAGTCCTCTTTCGAATTGGCTGTAACAGCTATTTTCACTATATCAGCCCCGATCTCCTTACCTTCCGAAACCAGCTTTTCGAGATGCCTCTCTATAGGAGTCTCATCGTGGTTATGATAAGAGGCGATCAAGACCTTCTTTTTTTCCCTGCATAAAGGCAGAACCCTCTTTAATAATCCGGCTGAACTTAACTCAACATCTAATGCGTCAACCAGAGGAAGGACCTCTTTATATATTTCGTATCTCTTATCATCATCTATCTCTACACCGCCGCCTTCTGCCTTCGATCGCACGGTTGCGAGAAGCGGTTTCCCGTAAACACCTTTGAGCGAATGTATAATTTCGGAGATATGCGCAACTTCCTGTGTCTTAAACGTATCAATACGGAGTTCAAACAGATCAATATTACTAACGACCTTCACCGGATGCTCTATATTCCCGGAGAGCGTCCCGATCACCACAGGTATCTTCCCTAATTCAATTTCGCCAATCCTCATTTTTCCACCGCTTGCTCCAAGTTTCCTGCAAACAATATCTCTTTCACCTTGCTCTGTATCTCATCCAAAAACGGCTTGCTTTCATTCAAAAATGCCTTGATGGTATTCCACTTTATATCGAGGTACTCATGGGTAACAACGTTTCTCAATGTCGCCCATCTCTCAATCCTTTTACCAAAATCTTCATTAAAATACTTAGCCCCAAAGGCAAAAAGCATCTCTCTGTAACTCTGTGGCATTGGATAATTTTCTGCCGCAATAAATATCTTCGAAATATCTATAACTGAGTTTGTAAGGTTTTCTATCCACCGCTCTATGTTCCTGCGTTTATCTCTGTCAAACTGGTAATCGTTCCAGGTATATCCGGCAAACTTCTCAAAATCGCCCAATTCACCGGCCATGAATTCAAGGTGCTTAATAAGTCTTTCTCTATCCCTCTCTCCGAGCATTGGCCCATCCTCACCCTAACCCTCTACCGCTCCGGGTATTAATCCTTGAAGGAGAGGGAACAAAAGAGGGTCTTCTCATCTCTTCTTTCAACTTCCAGTATTCATTGACAAACTCCCTGAAATCAATGGCCTCCGATGACACCCGGAGCATAAAATCGAGATACAAGCCCCTGTCCTTTATGGTTATTGGCGCCCCGCTTATGGCGCTGTCTGCAATGCTCGATGCTGCCCTGTTCAGTACCAGCAAGTCAACCTCTTTTCCCAGGAGATTCTCAATATCACGCCATATATCGTCTTCCCCTTCATACCTTGCATCAAACTCTTCCCACTCAAGCCTGCCGCTTTCTGGCTTGAAATACACGGCGACATCCACATCTGATTCGCCGCAATAACGACCGGTTGCCCAGGAACCAAAGAGGAACGCCATTACTATGTCTTCTCTCTTTTCAAAGTAAGGCTCTAACAAACCTGTAATTATCTCTTTATTTAGCCCTTCAGTCATTATAATCTGTTCTCCGGCATTATATCATTTGCCTTGACCTTCTCTATCCTCACGATGCCGATCTTTTCCACCAGGACAAACCTCAACTCCCCTCCAACAACCTTCTTGTCTATCTCCATCGCCTTTAAAAAGCTCTTTCTTGGAAAATCCGGCCCTTCGGTGGGAAGTCCGGCCTTCTTAATTACATTACGCACTCTTTCAACCACACTTTTACTACACACTCCTGCTATATAAGAAAGTTCAGAGGCATATACCATCCCAACTGCCACTGCCTCCCCATGCTTGTATTCTTTATACTTTGTTACTGCCTCAACGGCATGACCAAAGGTATGACCGAAGTTAAGTATCGCCCTGAGACCACCCTCCCTTTCATCTGCCTCAACTACAGAGGCCTTTATGGCGCATGATCTCTTTACTATATGCAAGAGAGCTGAGTTCTGAGTTCTGAGTTTTGAGTTTTGAGTTAAAATTTCAATATTATCTTCAAGATACTTAAATAACCTGGCATCTTTAATAACCCCGTATTTTATGACCTCGGCCAGCCCTGCCTTCATTTCCCGCTTATCAAGGGACTTCAGGGTATCAACGTCTATGTAGACAAACTTCGGCTGATAAAAGGCGCCTATCAGATTCTTTCCTTTCCTGTGATTGACGCCTGTCTTGCCTCCTACACTGGAATCCACTTGCGCCAAAAGTGTTGTGGGGACCTGGACAAAGGGGACACCCCGCAGGTATGTAGCGGCCACAAAACCGGTCAGATCCCCTATTACACCTCCGCCCAATGCTATAAGTGGCGTCTGCCTGTCTGCCTTCAATGCTATTAATTTGTCAAAGAGCTTTGACGCCCACGTGAGGGTCTTATATTCCTCTCCATCAGGCACATCTATGCGGTTGACCTCAAATCCCTCTTTTTGGAGGCTATCATTGATAACCTTGAAATAGAACCTGCCAACAGTTGGATTGGTAACTACAACAACCTTCTTACTCTTAAAAAAACTCTTGCACGTCTTTCCAAAGTCCTTTAAAATCGAACTCCCGAAATATATCGGATAGCTTCGCTCGTCAAGATTTACTTTTATAAAGTTCATTTATCTAGCAAAGGCGCAAAGAGCGCAAAGTCTAATCTAAAGATTATTAACGACACGTGTTATGCCGTCCTTTATCAGTTCAGCGTTAAAATTAACAAGTAAACCTAACTTTATCCCCGAGAGCTTTAAATAAGTTAGTAGTTGCTTTTTATGAACAGGGATAACTATTTCTAGTGACTTCAGCTCAACTATTACTTTATTTTCCACAACAATGTCAGCCCTGAACCCGATGTCCATTCTGACACTTTCATAGAGCACAGGTAAATTCACTTGTCTTTCACAAGCAAGCTTCTGCATTCTTCTCAACCCTGGATAGAATCACCTCAGGTGTGGCCGTGAGTGATACAACTATTCCGCGCCTTTTTAGATCTGCCAGGTTTGCGGGATTCACAATCGCCCCGCCTCCAACGGCAATAACTATACCGTTTTCCGCAGAAACCTTTTTTACTATCTCCCTTTCAAGCCTTCTGAAATGCGGCTCTCCTGACTTGTCAAATATCTCACGGATGACAATACCTGCCTCTTTTTCAATCAGTTTATCGGTATCTATAAACCTTGTTTCAAGCTTCCTGGCCAATACCCTGCCCGTAGAAGTCTTACCTGTGCCCATAAAGCCGGTAAGAACTATATTCTTGCGTAAGACTTGAGACGTGAGACGTGAGACGATTCTAAAACCCCCTCACGTATTCTATATAACCGTCGTAATTCCTCTTCATCTCTTCGAGTGAGTCGCCGCCAAACTTGTCAATCATGGCATTTGCAATCTCTATGGCAACCACTGCCTCACCTACAACGGAAGCTGCGGGGACCGCGCATATATCAGATCTTTCTATACTTGCCTCAAAAATCTCTTTAGTTTCAATATCAACAGACTTAAGAGGTTGATATAGTGTTGGTATCGGTTTCATTGCGGCCCTGATGACTATATCCCCGCCATTCGACATCCCGCCCTCTATACCACCGGCATGGTTGGTCTTCCTGTAAAATCCCCCTTTATCCCCCTTTTCCAAAGGGGGATATGATTTTCCCCTCTTCAGCAAAGAGGGGTCAGGGGAGATTTTATAAAATATCTCGTCGTGAACCTCAGAGCCGGGCCGTGTCGCCGCCTCAAAACCAAGTCCAAACTCTACCCCTTTGATAGCCTGGATGCTCATAAGCGCCATTGCAAGTCTTGCATTGAGCTTTCTGTCCCACTGGACATGACTGCCGAGCCCGACTGGAACGCCGCTTACGACAATCTCAAATACCCCGCCGAGAGAATCTCCGCTGTTTCTGGCCTCGTCAATCCTTTGCTTTATGGCCTCTGTGGCTTCTGCATCAGGGCAACGGACATCGGAGCCTTCGGCCTTTTTATAAAGTTCTTCAAGCGATGAGCAACGAGCAATGAGCGATGAGTAATATATCGAACTGGTGGGCAGTGCCCACCCTACCTTTGGTGGCTCTTTCTGACCACTGGCCACTGACCACTGGCCACTGACGTTGCCAATCGCCGTCACCCAGCTATAAATCCTTATCCCGAACTCTTCAAGCAGCCTCTTCGCAACTGCACCTACCGCAACCCTTGCAGCCGTCTCCCTTGCGCTCGACCTCTCTAGGATGTTCCTTATGTCTCTTTGGTTATACTTTATGGCGCCTGAAAGGTCAGCATGGCCAGGGCGTGGGCGGGTAACGTGCGAAAATTTACCCTCACCCGGCCTTTGGCCACCCTCTCCCAGTGGGAGAGGGGCTGGGGGTGAGGGAATCATAACGTGCTGCCAGTTCTCCCAATCTCTGTTTTCAATGAACAGGGCTACAGGCGAGCCAAGTGTCTTGCCAAACCTGATACCTGAAAGTATCTCTACGGTATCGGTCTCTATCTTCATCCTTCCGCCGCGGCCATACCCCATCTGTCGGCGGGCAAGCTCATTATTTATATACTCAGCTGTTATTTCAAGGTTAGCCGGAACACCCTCCATTAAAGCCGTGAGTCCTTTCCCGTGCGACTCACCAGCAGTCAGATATCTCAGATTGCTCATCTTTATTTTTTTTCCAAATTGCCTGTTTATTTACCTGCTAAATGATTTATCGCTATATTGGTATATCACGAGCTATTTTAGGAGTAATGAATATCAACAGTTCCTGTTTAGTCTCGGATTTACTTTTCGATTTAAAGAGCCATCCAAGGATAGGTATCTTTCCAAGAAATGGCGTATAAAATTCTTTCTCCGACTTGTCAATCTCATATATACCGCCTATTACAGTAGTATCGCCATCCTTGACAAGTATCTCCGTAATTGCCTCTTTCTTATCTATTGAAGGAGCGCCGCTGGCGCCTTTAAAGGTCAGGTCAGGCCGGTTCTTGGTCACCTTTATCTTCATCATCAACCTGCCGTCGGCAGTCACGTGCGGCGTCACAGTCAGATTGAGGTTTGCATCAACGAAAGTCGTTTGAGTGCCTGAAGCAGACGTGGTCTCAAACGGTATAGATATGCCCTGCTGGATTGATGCCTCTTTATTGTCAAGTGTAATTATCTTAGGGCTTGAAACGACCTTTCCCCAACCCTGGCTCTCAAGCGCGCTCAACCGAAGGTCCAGGTTCAGGGTATTATTAATCGACCCGAAATTGATTCCCACTACGCCTCCAGCGCCAGAAGAGGCGCCTACACCGCCCGTTGCAGGAGGATTGAGGGCGAAGGACCCGCCTCCCCCGCCGGATACATTGTATGAATTAGGAAAGTAATAACCTGTCGGATTTCCATGCGCTGCATCGCCGGTATAACCTGAGCCCCACTGAACGCCGAGGTCTCTCGCAAAGTTTGTGTTTGCCGTCACGATCCTCGCCTCTATGATAACCTGCGGCGTAGGCGTATCCAGGTCCTTCACAAGCTTTTCCGCTTCGTCAACACTTTTCTGTATATCCTTCAGTATTATGGTGTTTGTCCTTTCATCAACGATGGTTGTGCCCCTCTCCGTCATAACGCTCTTCAATTTGGAAGAGATATCAGATGCCTTTGCATAGCTGACAGGTATAAGCTTGGTCACCATATCCTCAAGCTTTTCCATGGCCTTCTTTGAAGCCAGCTTTTCCTCTTCCTCCTTTTTCACAATCGCGGCAGGCAGCACCCTGATTACATTTCCCACCTTTTTCATCCCCAGGTTATTCGTCTCAAGCAATATATCAAGAGCCTGATCCCATGGGACGTTTACAAGCCTGATAGTGACCTTCCCGGCCACAGCGTTATCAATGATCATGTTGAAGCCGCTGACCTCGGCAATGATCCTGAATATATTTTTTATGTCAGCATCCTTGAACTCCAGGGTGACCTTCTGTCCATTATAAACCTTTGCCATCTCCTCTGATGCGCCCTCTGCGGCAGTTTTCTTTCCGGCTTCCGCTTCCGTCTTCTCCTCCGCCTTTACCTCTTCCTCTGGTTTCACTTCGACAGCAGCCTCAGCAGGCTTGGCGCCGGCCTCAGCTGCCATCGCCTCTTCTTTCGGGGCCTCAGCCCTGGTCTCTGTCTTTACCTCTTCTTTAACCTCCTCAGCCGCAGGAGGAGCCACTTTAGTTTCTGGCTTTGCTTCTGCATCTGCTTCCGTCTCAGCCTTGACAATCGGCGCCCCGGCCTTTACCTCTTCCTCAACCGTTGCCTTCTCCTCTGCCATTTCCTCTATCTTCGGCGCCTCTTCCTTTGCTGCTGCTTTCTCGACTTTTGCTGCATCAGTTGCCGGCTTCTTTCCAAACAAAATTGATATCCTGTCATCTCCCTTTAAAACCAAATAAGGCTCAATAGTACCCTTATAGTCAAATACAACCCTCACCTGCCCGTCATGCCGACCAAGCCTGGCGCCCTTGATGTGAGGTGAAA
>JACQYJ010000052.1 GCA_016208525.1 Deltaproteobacteria bacterium
CTCACCTGGGTAACATGTTTTGATCTCAGCCTTTCGTACCTGTATTCCAGGTCGTACCCTGCCATCCTGATAAGAAAAGGGACCCCTTCCGGGGTTTTTATAAATCCCTGAACAGCTCCGACAGACGGATCATCAAACTCCTCCGCTATCTTCATTAACCAGTCCTTGTAAATGACCACATCCGAGTCAATGCTGCATACAATATCATACCTTGCGGCCTTAAATCCATTATTTGTAGCAGCCACGGCCCCTTGATTAGGTTGGTCTATAATCTTAACCCCCCTCTCTCCCCCCTTTAACAAAGGGGGGAAGGTGGGGATTTGAAAATCCTTCACTATATCAAGAGACCTGTCCCTGCTCCCGTCATTAACAACTATGACCTCCACAGTACCTGGATAATCCTGGTCAAATATCGCTTCAAGGACATTCTTTATGTGCCTTTCGGCGTTGTACATGGGGATTACTATGCTAACAGGAGGACTCATTGATTTAAATACTCCTTTTTTATATGTTCTTAAGCCTTTCGAGGAAAGGCCTTGCAACCCTTTCCCAGTCAAAATTCTCTTTCACGAAGCTCCTTCCCTCTTCCGCAATATGGTTGAAATCTCTGCCGCCCTTAAGGAAATCAAGGAGTAAAGAGACCATTTCTTCAGGGGTCTTGGTTATTATCGCATGTTTCCCCGGAATCAGCCCATTTATCCCCTCCACCCCTTCAAGGGTACTCAAAACCGGCTTACCGCACGCCATATATTCCAAGGCCTTTAACCTTACTCCGCCTGTAAGGTGATGGCCGGGCGAGTAAGGGAGTAGTGTGACGTCAGCATCGCTAATCCTGGATGCGATATCAGGGACCCCCTCTTCAGGCAAGAACCATTCTTTCTCCTTTTTAATCTCTTCCATTAAGCTGACAGGTATATTCTGAACCGGGCTGCTTATCAGCTGGAAGATGAAAGGGATATCCGTTTGTACCCTTAATAATCTACCTATCAAAAGAAAATTCCTTATAGCCTCGATATTCTGATTTGAATAAGTGCTGCAGTTAAAGAATATAACCTTTGCAGCTTTTTCTTCCTTATATCCGGGGATGAACCTTTCACAGTCGACACCGTTGGGCACAAAAATCGTAGCTCTTCCCCCACGTTTCTCACAATAATCACGGCAGATATCGGATGTATAAATAAACGCATCGCACATCCTAAACAACATCTTTTCCATAAATGTAAACAACCTTGAGATAACCATATGCCCCTGGGACCTGAGCATATCGGATACAGTTATGATATCGTCCACAAATACCTTCGCTCCAGTAAAGGCCTTGATTATCAATGCTGGAGGGATGGAATATACATGTTCTGCCTGTATTATATCAGTCCTTTCATGTCTAAGATAGTTAAAATAAGCGAAAGGGGCAAGGATTGATTCATGCGTAAAAAGTCTTTTCTGTGGTTCGACAAGCTCACCACGAACGGAATAAAGTCAATGATTTCAACCAGACCACCGTTCGCCCTGAGCTTGTCGAAGGGTGATTTGGGACTTTTTACGAAGGTTCTCTATCCTTACCCCCAACCCCTCATAAACAGGGTAGTCGTTGTAGGTGATTATCAATATATGATTTGGCGACATAGCGGATTATAACTGGCCCTTTTGTTTTCTATAAAGCAGGACTATTCCTTTCAAGCCGATATTCTGTAAGATCAGGCTCAGGAAGGACTACCTCAAAGTCCTGATGAGACTGGTTGTAGTCGGATGAAAGGTGAAGACTTTTGGCGGCATTTTTGCCAAATTCTGCCTCATTTAAGCGTGAAAAGGAACTCTTCGCACGGCTCGATCTGGATTCCGTCCTTCAGCAGCCTTTCACGCCCCCGGTAAACAAATATCTTTTTTGCTTCCGGATAGTCTTCCCCGAAAGCTTTTAGCGGCCTTAAGTCTCCGGGGTTGACATGCGCGCTGTTTTTGACCTCTATTGCCCAGAATATGTCCTTCCCATAAACGATAAAGTCAACCTCGCTCCCGGAACTGGTCCTCCAGAAATAGAGCCTGCAATCCGGCTTTCTGTAGTCTATCCATGCCCTGATATGCTGCGCGACAAGCCCCTCCAGGGCCGCTCCGCCGATCTCCTCCGGCCTGTCAAGAGGCCCGGAAGGGCGCAAGGCATTGTAGATGCCCGTGTCGTAAAAATAGAACTTTGGATGTTGTATTGTGGCCCTCTTCGCTCTTTTGGTAAAGACAGGGAGCCTGAACGCGAGTAGAATATCTTCGAGTATCTGAATATATCCCTCCACGACTTTCCTTTCAACACTGCACTCCCGCGAGATATTGCTTACATTAATAATGGAACCGTGCGAAAAACTTGCAGTTTCGAGAAAGCGTGAAAAGTTTCCCATATTCCTCGTAAGCCCTTCCATCTGGACCTCCTCCCTGATATAGAGGTCTATATATGCCTCAAGCGCCGCCTGTGGGCTGCCGCTGTCAAGTATGACAGGCATCATCCCGTATCTTAGCGAGGTTTCGAAATTAAAGCTTTCCTTTAGCTCCGCAGCAATAAAAGGATGCATCCGTTTCATTATCGCCCGCCCGGCAAGGAGGTCGGCCCCTGTTTTCTTGAGCTTCCTGGCGCTCGATCCGGTAAGGACAAACTGCAGGCCCTTCTTTTCCTCCATAAGACTGTGGACCACATCCAGTAGTTCAGGCACTTTTTGTACCTCATCTACTACGATGACCTTTTTTCCGGGGTTACCGTGCACCAGGTCCCGCAGCCTCTCAGGCCTGGCAAGATAGGCCCTGTAGGTATCCGGCAGGAGGAGATCGACATAAAGGGCACCAGGGAAATGCTCCTTTATCATAGTAGATTTCCCGGTCCCTCTCGGCCCGAGTAGAAAAAAACTATCCTTCTCAACTTTAAATATTCGACTTATCTTTTCCATAATTGGTTTAAATTTGGAATTATAGGTTCCATTTTAGTGGACAAATAAGAATAAGTCAACTGTTTTTGGGGCAAGGAGTGACGACAAGGATTCTCAATGGAACAGGTTCCTCATTCCGCAAGAATTAGGGAGGGACACCATCCGCTCCCCATCCAATTAGTTCCATGCAATCACGGACAGGGCACTTCGTATCGAATGCCCTTTTGTAACACGCCTTGCAATAGACATCTGGCTCTATGATGGTGCCAAGGCCGTAGAGATAAAATTCGTTTTTATTGAATATGTTGTTAAAGAGAATAATCTTCTTCCCAAGGGCGATTGCGATATGCATGGCCATCGTTACCGCGGTCACAACTATATCGCAGTGGCTCATTAGGCCGGTAAACTCCCTGAAGCTTTTTAAGCCTTCATAATGCGCCCCGGCGCTTTCGGCAAGCCGTAGGTTCTTCTCATGTTCATCCGGCCCGCCAAGGAGAAGGACTTGATACTCTCGCTCCTGCAATTTGCCTTTCAATTCCAGCCAAAGTTTCTCGGGCCATACCCTCGTAGGCCAGATGCTTCCTGCTCCGGTATTCAAGCCAATGAGCGGTTTATTCCCCTTCTGGAAAGAAAAAGCGGGGACAACGTAGTCTTCAAGGATATACTTCTCTCCTGACCACTGCCATCCGCATATCTCAAATATTTCCTCGACGTAGTGTTTAGTATTTGCCTTCATCAAATCATCGAAGACCCCGGTTAGCCACTTGCCTTCGGCATCCACGTCAGCGGGGATAATCTTTCCGTTTTTATCAAGGAGAAAGCCCTTCTTTTTTCCTGCCTCGATCCGGTTGGCCAGAGCGCAGGCATAGTGCTCCTTGTCAAGGCTCAAAAGGAGGTCAAAGCGCTCCTCCAAAATGGTCTGTACGTTTTTCCAGTCGTTCTTCATAACCCTGTTCACAAAAGACCTTGGTATGAAATCGGGGAAGTCCGTCACCCAGGTTATCTCCGCGTCAGGGTAAAGGGCCCCGCGCCAGTCGTTTTATGCGGCTTGCACGGCTTATAACCATCAAAAAAGATACAATTCGTATGAGTTATCCTGCTCATCTATCCACCCAAGAGATTATATATCTAACGCTCTTATGCTCAGACACATCCGATTTATCCCTCTATTTATCCCAATCAGGTTTCTCATTCCTGCCGGCCCCTTAAATTCTGGAACTCGGCCTGCATCCTATTGACAAGACCCTGCCACGAATACCTTTCCTCAACAAGCCTCCTTGCATTCCTGATCAGAGACTTCCTGAGTGCCTCACTTTCAATGAGGGTTCCCACGGCAGCGGCAAACTCGGCAGGCGAATCAGCTATCATCAGGTGCTCTCCATGCCTGACATCTATCCCCTCGCACCCCTTCGACGTCGTTACTACAGGGAGGCCAGCGGCCATCGCCTCAAGTATCTTGATCCTCGTGCCCGCCCCATAACGGAGGGGAACGACCAGCAGATCGGAACTTCTGAACCAGGGGAGGACATCAGGAACATTCTGGTGGAAACGAGCGCCTTTGAAAGAAGGCTGATCATGGATCTTCCAAAGCTCCTTTCCAACTATTTCCAACCTCACCTCAGGCATCTTTGAACGAATGAGTGGAAATATCTCCTGTAAAAAATAGTGGGCTGAATCTATATTCGGGATATAGTCCATGCCTGCAAGAAAAAGCATCTGCCCCTGTGCTCTGCCCTTGGGAAGGAACTCAAACCTTTCCAGATCAACCCCGTTGGAAATGCCGACCACCTTGCCCGGATCGCCAAGATAAGAAGTTATTACGCCCCTCTCCAGCTCCGACACCGTG